>JARRPY010000327.1:0-3723 GCA_037382425.1 Deltaproteobacteria bacterium | reverse complement strand
ACCTGGCTGGTCAGGTTTCTGTACCAGGGTTGAACCAAAATGGTCTGGTAGGAGATTCTGAGGTATTCAACGAACCGTCTCGCCGTGTTGACGGCAATACCCGTATCGCGAGCCAGTTCACTGAAGGATAACAGTCGTCCGGAGCGGAGCATGGTCAATTTTTGCAGGGTTCGAAACGGCGCGAGGTCCCGAAGGCGCACAAGATCACTCAAATCCCGCTCCAGAAATGTCTGATGGTACGAACGAAGCCAATCATGACGCTCTTCGTCCGACAAGGGCAGAAGACCGGGCATTCCACCCCATTGGCTCAAGTGATCAATAGCAGAAAGTCTGAGTTCCACGTCTGTGCCCAAGAGCAAAGGGGGCTTTTTTCGCATCAGATCATCGATGGCTGCCTCCTCCGTAAGGAGCAGATGGATTAGCGGATAATCAGGGGCTTTGGATTGCCGGTTACGGAGTTCACTTGCCATCAAAGGCCAGAGATCATACAAAAAGGCGCGGCCGGCGAGGGTCTCCCGAACTTGATCGAGCAAGAGTATTCGAGAAGAGCCGGTCAGTACTGAGAAATCGATTTCCTCCTCATCAAATGCCCATTTGACCTTGTCGAACACCGAAGGCAGTTTTTGCGCTTCGTCAAGCACGGCAGGTCCCACAACCGACGCCCAGGAGCGGGTCCGCAAATTGGCGAGCGTTTCCCTTTCTTCAATGATGTCCAGGTTGACGTAGCGCAAATGCGGATATCGCGCTTTCACTAGAGTAGTTTTTCCGGTTTGACGGGCGCCGGTAATGACGATTAATCTCGGATTTTCGAACGGAGTGAGCCGATGATTCAGCCAACGATATTTATGATGTTTTGTCCGCATAGATGCAATATAAGCTGTTAAATGTGCAATTGTCAAGAGCATAATACAGGTTGAAAGTACCCTTGTTCGCCCCTCTATCGCTGTCACTTCCTGGAACTGAAGATGTGGACCCCTGTACCATTCGCCGCATCTTACCCTAATCGAAAGGGTTGTAACGCGATTAGGAACGGACCAAAATCATAATGGAATCACGCTTTCACTTGATTGAATGATTGGATGTGTCTATACTCCCCCACTAGAAATCCTCATCTACGTTTGGTAATGGGTGGTCTATGCTAAGGGATTTGGAAAGCTTGGTTCGGGATATCCAGCGGGAGCCTTGGGCAGAACACTTGCCCGAGGACACCGAATTCTGGAATTCCTTTGTGCAGTGGATCGAAGACTATATGGTTTCAGAGTTTTTGGTGAAACTCATCCATCAGGTGGACGAAATCGTGGACATTAGTCCGGATCTTTCAGAGCCGGCGATTTTCGAGACTGCCGCCCGGCATCTCGTGGACTTTCTGGGCGCCCACTCGGCCTCGGTCAGAATCTATGACCCCCAATCCGAACAAATGCTCTCGTACGGATCTTACCCCTCTGAGGAAGCCAGGCGGGAGACATTCATTCCGTTGGATGACAGTATTGCCGGTGAAGTGGTCAAGACCCGCAAGACCGTTTTGGTCCCCAACCTGTTGAAAGACAAGCGGTATCACAACAAGGACGCCATCGAAAGAAAAGGGGTCTATTCCCTGATGGCCATCCCCTTAGAAATCCCCCGATTTTACCCGCGTGAACGAGATACCGTGGGCGTGATGCAGATTTAGTATGAAGACATAGATCGAGATTTCAGACCGCTGGAGATTGAATCGGCTGAGACCTTGGCCAACCGATTGAGCTTTGTGGTGGCCAGAAAAAAGATCCTTTCCACTTACAAGAGCAACGAAAAGAAACAGGCCGTTGTACGGCATATTTTCAGCGAGCTTGGGAGCCGGGGCGGGATTAAGGTCATGGAAATCTTCAACCGCATTGTTCCCGAACTGGCCGATATGGTGAATCTGCAGAGCTGCGCCCTGTTCGCGATTTCCAATGATTTGGATCGCATTATCCTAGAGGCGGGATACCCTACGGACGGAGGCTATCACAGCATCGGGAAGACCTTTCCCATCGGCAAACAGCCGGTTTTTGAAATTCTTCTGAATCTGAGGGACTATAGGGGAGACGGCGTATATGAAATCGTCGCCCCCTCCTATATTTTGGTGGTGGAGCCCCAGAAGAGCCGGCTCATCTCAGAGGATTTCAGACGATTCTGTGCCGTTCACAACATCAATTCCATTCTCTACATTCCATTGGACGTGGATGGAGACGTTTCTCATGTGATGACCTTTGACGCCATCGATCAGAAACTGAGATATACGGATGATGAGATCGATACGTTCCTCTTTTTGGGCAGGGAACTGATGAAGGCACAGAAGATCGAGCGTTTGGATGATGCACTTCACGATTTTAAGAATCCGGCCATGGCCACTGCCGGATTTGCAAGACGCCTGAAGACCTTGATCGAACAGGGCGGGCTGGATGAGTCACGGGAACAGATTCTTAGGTATGCCGATATCCTGGTGGAAGAGACCAGTCGGTTGCAGGAATTGGCCATGAGCCTTTACAGCGTGGGTGAAGCCCAGGTGGCCAATTTGACGGATGTCCTCAGAAGACGGTTTGAGATCAATCGGGAGGCCATAAAGGAACAGCTTAAGCAGAATATTACATTGGAGGAAGGTCCCTTCGATGAAGAGCTGAAAGTGTCTGGGTACATGGTCCACATGGAGCGGATCTTCGACAATCTCCTCAATAATGCCACCAAGGCCATTCCTCTAAAGGGAGGTGTGTTATCCATTCGCACGTATCGGGATGGGGACTGGGCCTGTGCGGAGATTACGAACACGGGCCAGATATCGAAAGAAGACCGCATCAAGATCCTCGAAGGGGAGGGGGAGGGCCGCGGGCTTTATATCACCTACCGAATCGTGCGGTTGCTGAAGGGAAAGATCGATGTCGTCGCAGGGAAAGACGTGACCACCTTCAGAATCTATTTCCCTATCTATCAACCATCCTAACTTGACTTTTTGTGAATTCTCACGTATAGATAAGCCAACATATTCGCAATAAATCTGTTATGTTAGAGCACATCATCAATAGCGCGGATCTGGCGAAGTATATCCTCTCTTTCAAAAAGGGACAGACCATATTTCTGGAGGGTGAGGATTCTCAGGATCTCTACGTGCTGGTTTCCGGAAAGCTGGACATCCTCAAGGGGTCCCATAAGATCGCCGAAGTTTCGGAAGAGGGGGCCATATTCGGCGAGATGTCTTTCTTGCTGGAGGAGGCCCGCACGGCCAGTGTCAAAGCGGGTACGGATGCCAAAGTCATTCGCATTCCCCGTGAAGAGGTTCCCGCCTTCTTGGGGAAATTTCCGGAGGTCGTTAAAGCCTTTACGAAAATCCTGGCCAAGAGACTCGATAAAGCGAGCCGGCTTGCTTTCGGCTTACAAGAGTTTTGTAACCAGCTGCCGGACGCGGTGATCCTGACCGATAAGGAAGGGAAAATCCTTTCCTTTAATGCATCGGCTGAGAGGCTTTACGGTAGAGAGTCCAACCGAATGCATCAACGGCCGGCTGAAGAAATATATGAACATCCTGAAGAATATAGAGCCTTTATTGAAGACGTCATCTCCCGATACAGTGTTCAGGAAAAAACGCTGCGGGTGAAGCATCCCCGTAAGGGAACGCGTTACATATCGACCAGTACAACGGTGCTTTACGATGCACAACATAACTTTCAAGGCGTGTTGTCTCTGGGTCGGGATGTTACGGACATGCAGGCC
>JARRPY010000326.1:0-3723 GCA_037382425.1 Deltaproteobacteria bacterium | reverse complement strand
CAACCGATACGCCATTAACAAGAATGAGGTCCACTTCCGTGTGCGGTACGCCAATGGCCTCGATCATATCCTTTACGGATTCACCGGTCTTGAAGTGGACGTCAATATCGGTTTTCTTGAGCGTAGAGGGGAGAAAATGGTTGAGTTCCTCATAGAAACGAAATGTTGCACGGTTCATAACATGGGCGTCTTTCGGTGTTTGCTCTGGAAAAGCGACCTTTAAGAACGGCTGCCATGTCCCCCGCAACACAACGCATGACAGTCGCTACCGATCTTGGCCCGGCGCTTGTCTCTTCTTGATCTCTTCAACTCTCTTAAGAATGGTCCTGGCCTTTTGGATGAGGTAATTCGTTCGTCTATAATCCGGGTCCATGGCGGATACCAATTTCCATTCCCCTATGGCGTCATCCAGCTTTTCATCTTCAAAATACTGGATGCCTTTTCTGTAGTGTATTTCTTTATAGAGGTCCTCGCTCTTTTGAATATATGCATGGCACTTCTGACAGTCGGCTCTGTACTGAAGACATGACGCAAACTGATCCTTGGCGGTGAGATAGTCTTTCTTTTTGAAAAGCGCCAGGGCAATTTCATAATGGGCCCGATACGAAAATTCAATGGCCATCTTGTCTTTGGGATCCGTCTTGAGGACTTTTTCAAATTCAATGAGGGCTTCGTCGTATTTTTGCTCCATGAACAGATTGACCCCAAGATCCCGATAGATGGTTGCTTGATCCACCGGCGCCTCTTCATCCGTCTCGCTACGGTCGTCCTGTTCATCCGCCGCTAAATCATTGCGGTCTTCACCAGCCACCCTATCCATTCCGTCCAGCCTGGGAATTCTGATTTCTTGGCCGACACGCAACTGAGTGGCATCTTCCAACCCATTGTATTTTGCGATGATCGGAAATTTTTTGAAATCTTCGTAATAGAACTGCGCCAATTTGGACAAGGTTTCTCCCGGTTTCACCACGTGTACGATGTGTTTCTTAAAACTCGGCAGCTTCTTGGCCCCGATTTGCTCCAGCGCCTCCGGATAGCCGGGCCGGAGTGCCAATGCCATGAGGAACTGATTTCGGGCCTCTTTGTATCTCCCCTGACTGTTTAAGTCGAGCCCCGTCTGGTAATGGGCCTCTGCTGCCGCAAGGATGTCCTTTTCCAATCTGGTGAGGTGCGCCTCAACGGGTTTATCTTGGGGATTGACGGTCAACGCCAGTTTGTAATTCTCACGGGCCGACAGGAGATCCCCTCTTGTTTCCGATTCCCTGGCCTTTGAAACGTATGTTGAAAAGAGTTCTTTTTCCAGGCTCGGGCGGGTTTCGGGCCCCTTCTTGGCCGGCGTTACACAACCGATCAGCAGGAGCCCGATGACGGCAATGAGACATATAACACGCTTTTCCATTGGCATCCCTATCTATTAGAAAAGGATTGAAACGTTTCCAAATTCTTCTCGAAATAGGCCATATCCCCCTTCAGCATCTGACTTCTTCGCAAGCGGAGGGGAGACGCAAAGAAAGGATTGCCCCCTCTTTTGACGGTCAATCCAAGTTTATATCCCGCTTCCTTGCAGATATCCAATACCTTCCCATTATATCGGCCATAGGGAAACGCGATGGCGAATGTTTCCTGATCCAGCATCTTGTCCAGGAGCGCCTTGGATTCTACGATTTCCTTGGTGATTCTCTTTAAAAATGCGGCATCATTCTCACCTTCGTTTTTCTTGCTCAGGTCGGAATGGGTCAATGTGTGGGATTCAACCTCGAACCCATGGGTTTTCATTTCCCTGAGTTGGTCCCATGTCACCGCATTTCGACAGCTCCCTACGAAATCGGTGTATACAAAAAGCGTGGCGACAAACCCGTATTTCTTGAGAATGGGATAGGCGATGTCATACACCGACCGGTACCCATCGTCAATGGTGATCACCACTGCATTTTCAGGGATGCTTTCATCATATTTAGTAAATCCCAAAAGATCTTTAAGCGTAATCACCCAGTAGCCGTTTTCTTTGAGATATTTCATCTGATTGTCGAAATCCACTGCCTTGGTGCACAGTGAGGAATTGCAGGTATCCGCGAAGTAGTGATAGCAGAGCACGGGAACCTTCTGGTATCCTTTGAGGGAGAGCCCGCCTCGATTTTCAAATTTTGTTGGAATGACGACGACGCGGCCTTTCTCATAGGAGAGACCAGGATTTTGTTGTTCTATAATCCAGGCCTTGGACCGGTCTCCCAGAAATCGTTCAGCCAGCGTAAATACGGTTTCGCCTCCCTGAAGCGTATAGATAATATAGTCGTCGGACTGAAATTGAGGGGAAGGCGGGGCGCTATCTTCGGCGACTGGCTGCAGGCTCGCCTTTTCGGGCGGGGTTACACAGGCGGCCATCAATGTGAAAACCGCAACTGTACTCAATAAGAGGAGCCGTGTCGTGAGCCCCATGCCGTAGGCGGTATGTGTTCGCTTTTCCATGGTGCTTTCTATCCCCTTTATTTGGGTTCACCTATTTTTGAACCAAAAGTGGTCTCGTGATCGTGGCCTCGCAACAATGGTCAGGATTCGTATGGGTCACTCGATGACTTGATAGACGACCACTGGTTTCGAGTAGCCTTTGACTTTTACTGGAGATTTCTTCTCCATTTTGGGCTTTTTGTCGAGTTTGTCGACGGTGGCTTCACTGACCAATATGTCACAATGGAGTTCCTTTGTGAGCCCTTCAATCCTCGACGCCACATTGACGACATTTCCAAGGAGGGAGTAAGACAACTGGTCATCGCTGCCCATGTTCCCCGCCAGAAATTCACCCGTATGAATCCCCACCCCGTGCTCGAAAGGTTCAAGCCCTTTTTCGGCCCGGTTTCGGTTCAATATGTTGAGCCGTTTCCTCATTTCTAAGGCGGCATCCACCGCCTTTACCGCATGGTGTTCATCCTGAATCGGGACACCGAACACGACCATCATTTCGTCCCCCACATATTGAAGGACGAGCCCGTCATGTAACCGGATGGCCTCCTGCATGGCATTAAAATAGGCCCTCATGCCGTGTACGACCTCTTTTGGTGAATGCGCCTCAACATAGGGCGTAAATCCGCGCAGATCGGCAAACAGCACCGTACCGGTTCTTGTCTCCCCGTCTAGGGGTATATTGCCTGAGAGTATTTCATCCCTGATCTCCGGCGTGACGTACTTGCCGAATGTTTCCCTTATCTGTTCCCTTTCTGCCAGGCCTTCTGCCATCTGATTGAAGGCTTTCCCCAGATCTCCGATCTCGTCCTTTCGCCGGATCTTTACCCGGTGCTCGAAATTGCCTGAGGCCAATATTTTCGTGCTCTCGCGCAGATTAATCAACGGCCTTGAAAAATAGAGGCTTAATCCAAAGCTCAAGCATATGCCAACCAGTGTGATGATTATGGTCAGCCATAAAAGAAAAATTTCAGCATTGTGTATGCTTTTTAGAATTTCTCGCTGGGAAATGGCGATAAGAACTTCTCCGACTTTTAGCTTTTGATAAATGATGGGTTTTTGGAAAAGGAACGCCTTTTCACCCTGATAGGTGAAGGTATGGACCTTGATGTCGTTGTCGGTTTCGAATAGAGACTGTACGGTTTCCGGCGAGTACGGTTTGTTTATTCGCTTATTCTGACTGTGGGCCTTGATGACCCCCTTTTCGTCCATGATGAGGGTGTACAATACCTGATCGTTTTTACTGACATCATTCACCAGTTCGAG
>JARRPY010000325.1:1906-5632 GCA_037382425.1 Deltaproteobacteria bacterium | reverse complement strand
TCAGTTTCACCATGCCGGTTTTGACTTGGCCCTTTTGGTCGTCAAAGCCGTAAACATGAACTTCTTGGCTCGCTGCCGCTGTATCCGGATACTCGGTTACGGTGATATTGACTGAACGGCTTGTCGATCCCGCTGACCATCTCTTGGCAAAAGACCGGGTGCCGTCCGCATTCACGGTGGGGCCGATCTTGTTGAGAAGTTGGTCATTGACGCCGGGGAGTTCCTTAGCGGTGGGGAAGACGCCCCAGATCATGGCGTCCGTACACGGGGTTTGGGCCAGGGCATTGGTGGCCGTGATAGAGAAGAATATAACCCCTGACATCAGGGCCATGACCAAACATGTGAATATGAGTCCGAACCTTGGGATATGCATGCTGAACTCCTGATGGAAGGGCGCCTTTTTATGGTAAAGTGAACCACTCTACCACATCTTGCGCAATTTCTCCAGATCGGGTCGAAGGCGCTGCGGCGCATGCCTCATAAATGCGCCGATGAGTTTTTGTTTGGTTTTCCTGTATCCCGGTTCAACCAGGGTCACATCCCCTTTCGCGGTCCTGAAAAGCAACTTGGTTTGAAGCTTCCGCGGCATCATGGTCCCGGCCCGACCGACCACCGTATAGCTCTCCTTCGTATCGAATCCTTCAATATTCTCCCACTCCAGCATTTTCATCTCCCCGGGGTAGTGAAGCCTGAGACCTTCGGGCGACGCCTCCACACTCTGGCTAAACTGATGGGCGGAAAAATAGGCAAAAAAGGCGGTTGCGGGGAGATAACCGATGGCACTCATGCCTCGCACGACGTCTTCATTCATGAAAGACGTCATATGAACCCACTGGCTCATGGCGAATTCTATCAGGCAATAGGCCCCAAATCCGCTAAACAAGATAAACAGCCCATCGCCCACAACGGCGGACCATCTGGGATTGAGATTGATACCCGGACGCCTGCGGTAAATGCCCCGCATCACAAAAAGGCCCAAAAAGAGAAATAGGGCAGCGAAGAGATATCTCGCGATCTTAAACCAACCGATGCCGACGCCTACCTTTTCTGTGGTGACCTGCGAAGCACCCATGATGAGATAGTCGCCCATTCGAAACACCGCCCGCTCCGGGTTCGTACCCAAGGCCCTGTTCAGATGCGTCCATTCCTTTGGCCCGATCTGCGTTCGCACGGTTTCGTAGAAAGGCTCATTTCGTCTTGCTGCGGGAATCATCCACCGCGTTTCGCTTGGCACACGCATGCCTTCAGTAGACCTTATTGATCCGGGAACACGGTTCACGGTTTTTTGGAAAACAGACGCCTGCTCCAGGTTCTTCACATAAACGGCCAACCGGGGATATTCGGAAAGATCTGAGCCAGCAAGCGAAGGAACCGCCGGAGGCGCTTTTAGACCGATCAAGTAGAGGGATCCGATGTCTCGAATCATCAGCCATGTCAGCCGAAAGCATCTTCCCTGGTGTTCGAAACAAAACGACCTTTGGTTCTGGCCCAGGATCCGCCGGATAAATCCGCCCAGATTTCCGCCGTAGAGGCTCACCCGGTTGGTCTCCACGGGCCAACGGCTCAGGTCGTCGACGGCCTGATCAATCTTGGGAAAAGGCGCCAAGTCCGCTGTACTCACCCGGCTCACACCCTGTGGACAGGCGGATTGCTGTACGGAATCGCTCAGCGCCACTGCAGAGAGAAAAACCACCGGCCCTGTCTTGGAAACGATCCTTTTTTCGGTATAGGGTCCGGCGACAAACGCGAAGAAAAGGCTCAGAAAAATATACCCCAAGAGCCTCCCCGTGAACGGATTCATCATGGCGCTCCTTTTGAAATGCACGGAGGGGAAAACAGCGGATCACACGACACGGAACTACCGGGCCCTGTGCAAGGTCACCCGGCTGATTTCTCCGGGGTGCCAAAGCCGCATGCGGGGGCCCCATGTGCCGGTGCCTCGACAGACAATGACGGTCATGCCGTCCACTCGGTATTCACCCGCAATCATGGGATAGACAAGTCGTACCAGATATCCGAACGGCCAGAGCTGTCCCCCGTGGGTATGCCCGCACAGCATAAGACCCACACCCGCTGCCGCTGCCGCCTCGATTTGCCAGGGGGTGTGAGAAAGGAGTATGGTGGTCCCGGGGGGACGACCCCGGAGTGTTCTTTTCACCTGATCCCCCATGATTCCCCGTCTCCTGAACGTGGTCAGATCCTCGACACCCGCGACGATGAAACCGGGCTGGATCTCTTTAAACCGGTTGATCAGGACATGAAGCCCGGCCTTTTGCATCAACCGGACGGCCCTGTGATAGTTGCCGTACGATTCGTGATTCCCGGGAACGGCCCAGACACCCAAGGGGGCGGAGAGCCGTCTGAAAACGGGGATGAGGTCCTCGTGTGACGACCCATAGCCCTCCAGAATGTCCCCCAAGAAGACCACCATGTCCGGCCTTAAGGCATTCACCCTGTCCACCACGCCGGCCAGCCAGTCCTTGCCGAGAAGCGACCCCAGATGCGTGTCGGAAATCGCCACAACGACGGTGCCGTCCATATCCGCCGGCAGTTGTGAGAGTCTCACCTCATAGTCCTCTATCACGGGCGGCCGCAGACCTTGAAAAATGGCCACCACAGAAAGTAGTCCTGCGATCAGAAGGGCCCATCCCCGCAGGACGGGGGCCAGCCTTCGAAAGAAAAAACCGAAACCCGTCAGCACATCCACCGCCAGCAGAAAGGAAAAGGCCAGCAGGAGAATCCCCAGCCAGTTCATGCCGCAAAACTCGAGGGTCTCCGCCAGCAGACCGGTCCGGTGGTGCCCCCAAAACAGCCCCAGAAAGAGCAAAACCCATAAACCGAGGGCAATGCCACCCAACCCCTTGATGGAAATATGGCGCATTAAAAACGGGACGGATGCCGATCGCCAGAAGACGTAGGCATGAAGGAGGGTAAAAGCGAAAAAGAGGATCAGTCGAAACACGGTCTGGATTATCCGCACTGGCCCTTAGGGGCACATTGTCGACATTTCCCCTCTTTTGAAAACCACGGAGAGGGGAAACACCGCATCTATTCTTCTGCTTCCGATTGGGGGTCGGTTTCCGGTTCAGGGGGGTCCATTTCCGCTTGTTCCGTCACAGAGCGGGGGAGCGATTTCTTCACCGGGACGCCCATCCCTGAAAACCGGCTTGCCTGACTGATCAGGTTCCCCTTGCCTCGAACCAGACGGTTCATGGCTTCGTCGTAGGTGTCGCCCACGGTATCGATCTGTTTTCCCAGCTTTTCCATGCTCTCCACAAACAATCTCAGCTTGTCGTACATGGCACTGGCCCTGGCGACGATGGCCTGGGCGTTCTGGTTCTGACGCTCGTACCGCCAGATGTTCTCGATGGTGCGGAGGGTCGCCAAAAGCGTGGACGGGGTAACCACCACGATTTTTCGCTCAAAGGCATAGGAAAAAAGGCTCTCATCCGCCCTGAAGGCGGCCACAAAGGCCCCCTCGATGGGGACGAACATGAGCACAAAGTCAAGGGATCTCAAGCCCTTCAGGCTGGAGTAATCCTTGGCATTCAGGCCGTCGATATGGGCCTTGATGGCCCGGATATGTTCCCCGAGAGCCGCACCGTCGGCCTCGTCCTGACCGGTGGCATACCGCTCATAGGCCACCAGAGACACCTTGGAATCGATCACCACATCCTTCTCATCAGGCAGGTGAACGACCACATCCGGTTTGTAAAGCCTTCCGGC
>JARRPY010000325.1:0-1877 GCA_037382425.1 Deltaproteobacteria bacterium | reverse complement strand
CCCGCGACTGGTATGCCGACGTGATCGCCACCGAGGTGCTCGGGCAGGGCAGGCATCACGGAACCCCCCCTGGGTATCGTATTCAATGCCCTTCCTGAGCCCGGACTGCTCCAGGACCCGCTCCAGGATCAACTCCCCCCAGGACCCCTGGGCCTTTTTGTCGCCTTTCAGGGCCCGGGTCAGATTTACGGCCTCCTGGTTGATCTGCTGGTTGAGCTGGCTCAGGGTCTCAATCTGTTGTTTCAATGATGCCCGCTCTTTGGCCTCGTGGACATAGACGCTGTCCACCTTTTGTCTGAATTCATTCAACTGATCCCGGAAAGGGTCCAGAAGGGCCTTGAGTCCACTTTGGCTCATCTCTCCGAAGGCCTTCCCTTTCTCCTCCAGGACCTCCTGGGCAAGGAGTTTGAATTGGTGGGTGAGTTCCTCCCTTGCCTCCCGGAGCAGCGCCATCTTCTCTTCAGCCTGTTTGCGGTCTTTTTCCAAGGTGGTGTTCAAACGGCTGATATGCGCCTCATGATCCGAACATCGCTCCCGAAGCGTTTCGATGGTCTCTTCCTGTCTTTTGAGTCTCTGCCGCAGCTCATTTATCTGCTCCCCCCGCTCCTTCTCCCTGGCCAGTTCGGCCGAAAGGTCACCGACCTTCTCCTGCAACCGAACGATTCGCTCATCCCGCTCAGAAATCTGGTTTTGAAGACCCGGAATCATTTCTGTCTCGTGTTCCAACACGGCCAGACGTTTTTCAAGGGCGTGCCGTTCCGCGTCAAGCGTTTCCAATTCCGGCACCATGTCGGCCTTTCCCTTTTCGTGGGCCTCCCGCGTCTTTCTGCGCAAAAACAAAAGACACACACCGAGGGCCACTAAAAAACCCAAGCCACCGGAAATCATCCACCCGGTTTCAATCGTCACAGTTCATATACCTCACTCAGCGCCGATGCATGCGCATGCCCCCAACCCGTCAGGACCGCTACCCATATCACCTGGTTGTATCCCATATGCTTATCATCCCCCCGTTCATATCACCATGGCACGAATCTATCAAGGTGCAGATAAAGACGGGCAGCTTTGCTCCTTCAGGGACGTTATCCACATTGATCCCCACCAAAAAAGATGCCGCAAAAAGGAAAAACTCCTTGACAAATGAGAGAGGCTTTTCCATACTTAATTAATATAAAAATATTGCAATACGAAATTGCAAATCCATAACGACTGAAAATTTAGGAAAACGAGGATTAAGCCAAGAAGGCGGTTTCGGGTGAACCCCGGAAATGCCTTCTTGGCTTTTTTGTTTTCCGGACACGTTGAACACGCAAACGGGGGAATCGTCGGACCGGTTCGACACACAAAAAGCGCTCCAAGGGCGACCCTGGATAGGCGGGTAAGACCGCAGGTGGAAAGGAGTATATGGTGATAAAAAGAGTAAGATATATAGGTAACGGCCTCTGTTTGTTACTCATACTCATGGGAATTGCGCTTCATTCAGGCAATGCCGGCGCATATGAAATCAACGACAAGTTTTCCATCGGCGGGGTCATTGCGGGCATCTACCAATACCAGTCTATAAGCGATGCCCCCGGGTTCGACAGCGAGGGGAGAGGCGCCCTGGTGATGCAACCTGAAGCCAGCTTCACGCCGACGGAAAACGACGAGCTTTTCGCCAAGTTCGGGTTCGGCGCGGGAAATGGCTTGATGGAGGAGGGAAAATCCCCGTTTGTGCTACCCCCCTGGGGCGGCGATGTGCAGGACGATTATAAGGACATCAACGGCCGGAACCGGGACTACCTGCTCACGGCCTGGTACAAGCATACCTTCAAGTTCGGTGAGGACCATACCCTGGGACTCACCGGAGGGATCATCGACGCCACCGATTATTTGGA
>JARRPY010000324.1:0-3804 GCA_037382425.1 Deltaproteobacteria bacterium | reverse complement strand
TTATCATTTGAAAATTCACAATAAATTCTTCCATTTTCACGAATAGCAATAGGGGAGAGATAGCGACGTTTGCCATTTAGTTGAGTGATAGGAGGATCAAAGGTGGCCCTGACCAAAGAAAAGATTATCGATACGATTTATCATCAGGTGGGACTCAGTAAGATCCAGTCCCGGACTGTCACTGAAGGACTTCTTGAACTGATCAAGAAAACCTTGGAAAATGGGGAGAACCTTCTCATCAGCGGTTTCGGCAAGTTTGTGGTAAAGGAAAAATCGGCCAGGCGGGGGAGAAATCCCCAAACAACGCAGGATCTTCAGTTGAGGGAAAGGCGGGTCATCGTCTTTAAAACATCCGGGGTCCTCCGTGACAAAATCAATGCCAAGCGATGATGGAGGCCTTGACTCATCCTTTGCCGGCGTCCACTTCTCCGCACCGGCGCGCTATCTTAAGATATCCAGAATACCATGTAACTCGGTCTTTATCTCTCTAAGAGAAGAGACGGGCACTTCTTTTCGCCTTTGCTTTCCCCCCTTAGTCAAAACCCGTCGGGCCCCCTCGATGGTCATCCCCTCCTCATACAGGAGCCTTTTGATGTCGAGAAGCGTTTCGATCTCCTTGCGCTGATAGGTTCGCTGGTTAGAATCCGCGCGCCTCGGCTTCACCTGGGGAAATTCGCTCTCCCAGTAGCGCAGCACATAGGGGGCAACACCCACGATCCTGCTGGTCTCCCCTATACGAAAATACCGCCTGTTCTCAGGGATCTCCACCATGATATCATCCCTCCCTCAGCCTGCCTCCAGTGTCTTCACATGCCTTACGGATGATACGCTCATGTAATCGATTCACCCGCTCACCGTCGAGTGTTTCCTGATCAGAGCGGTAGCTGATTCGAAAGGCAATGGCCTTCTCGTCAGCACCGATCTGATCCCCCATATAGATATCAAAAATATGGACCGATTCCAACAGCTTTCCGCCGGTTTTCCGAATCAGATCTACAATCGTGCCACTTTCCACCTCTTCATTCACCACCAATGATATATCCCGGTAAACCGCAGGAAATCTGGGAAACGGGCGAAAGCGAATTTCTTCGCTGAGAAGGGGGAGGATGTTCCCAACGTTTAATTCGAAGATGAAAATATTGGCATCATCTATATCGTAAGCGGATGCCATCTTCAAAGACGCCTTACCCATCTGTCCGATGTATGTTCCGGAGGCGTACGCCCCGCACGAGGCGTCCTTATCGAAGCCGGGGAGGATGTCTCCCCTCTCGAAATGAAGCGAATCCATCTGAAGGCCCTTTAGGAGCGTCTCCACAATTCCCTTAATGTCATAGAAATCCGCGCTGCGTTCGTCGTTGTACCAGGTTTTCTGCCGTGCATGCCCGGCCATGACACCGGCCAAGGCGTTTTGTTCTAAGGGTTGTTGTTCTCCCGCTCGATCTTTGAATATCTTCCCCCATTCAAAAAGCCGGAGGTCTTTTTCACCGTGGAGTCGGTTGTTCCTGACCGTGGCCATTAAGCCCGGCAGGAGTGAGGTCCTGAGGACGGATTGATCAACGCCAAGCGGGTTCATCAAATGGGTAAATGATCTGAGATCACTCGCCTCACCGGCGTCCAATATCTCGGCAGAGTCCGGCGAAATGAAACTGTAGGTGATGATCTCGGTAAAACCGATTCCCACCAATATGGATCTCAGCTTATCTCTTAGGATCATCTCAGGGGGGTCGCCTTCTTCAGCCGGGCGGATACGTGGATAGGTCACAGGGATCTTTTCAAACCGGCTCATCCGGGCCACCTCTTCGATCAGGTCGACTTCCCGGGCAATATCGATTCTAAACGAAGGGGGAATCACGTCCATTTCTTCCGCTCGAGTCGGATTCACATTCATCTCGAGCCCTTCCAGATAGCGCTTCATGGCATCCGTTGAAAGGTCTGTGCCGAGGAGTTGATTTGTCCTTGATGAGCTGAACCGAATGGTTTGGGGTGAGTAGGGCCTGGGATAATTGTCCACAACACCTCTTGCAACCGTCCCCCCACCCAGTCCGTACATGAGGGACATCGCCCGTTTGAGGGCGTCCGTAACCCCTTCGATATCCGCTCCCCGCTCAAAACGATAGGAGGCTTCTGTGGACAATCCCAACTGCTTTGAAGCCCTTCGAGTGGTCACCGGATCAAAAAAGGCGCTTTCAATCAACACGTCTTTTGTTCCGGCAAAAATCTCGGAGTTCAGCCCCCCCATGATGCCGGCGAGCGCCACAGGCCGTTCCCCATCACAGATCAACAGAATTTCCGGAGACAGCCGCCTCGACTCCCCGTCAAGGGTGGTAAACATCTCCCCTTCCGTCGCCTTCCTCACTTCTATTCTGCCTTGCCTCAATCGATGATGATCAAAGGCGTGGAGGGGCTGTCCCATCTCCAGCATGACATAGTTGGTGACATCCACCAGGTTATTGATACTCCGCACACCCGACTGGTAGAGGCGGTATCTCATCCAGAAGGGGGCGGGTCCCAATGTCACGTTTTGTATCATTCCGGCCACGTAACGGGGGCAACCTTCCGGATTATGGATCGTTACGCGAGTGAGTTCCTCAATCGGGGGGCCGGAAGCCACCATCTCCACCGAAGGTCTTCTTAGGGATTCTCCTGTCGCAGCCGAAATTTCTCTCGCAATCCCCAAAACGTTTGCACAATCCGGACGGTTCGGCGTGATGCCCACATCCAGCACCCAATCGGGAAGCGTCAGAGCCGACGACAGCGGGTCCCCCACCCGCAAATTGGACGGCAATGTCATCAGGCCGCTGTGATCGTTCGTCAAACCCAGTTCGTCTTCGGCCAGCAGCATTCCGCATGAGACGACCCCCCTGATGCGGGACGCCTTCATGGTTTGGCCGTTGGGCAGGCGGGCACCCACCAGGGCCATCGGGGCCAGCATTCCTTGCGTCACATTGGGTGCCCCGCATACCACAGATACCACGTCCTCCCCCGTGTCCACCTCACAGACAGAAAGACGGTCCGCATTGGGATGGGCGTTCACTGATACGATCTTCGCCACCACCATCCCATCGAGGGACTCGCAAATCGGCTCCATTCCTTCAACCTCGAGTCCTGCCATGGTCAGCAGGTGGGCGAGTTCTGCGGGCGACATGGAGATGCGCACATATTCTCTTAACCAGTTGAGACTGACTTTCATAGGGAATCCTGTAACTGTTCTTGAAAGGAACTGTATCGTCTCGCGCAGCGGCACACGGTGCGTTACGCGATCATGGTTCCTGTTTGGTTAGGGATTTAGGAATAGGTGATCCCGTCTTGTATCGGGAGACCTGTGAGTGCGCCACGGATTTAAAGGACCCCGCCGCAAGCAGCGGGGAATGCGCTCGCTGTAATTTTCAAAACTGTTCTAAAAAGCGCATTTCATTCCTAAAAAAGAGTTGAATATCATCTATCCCATACTTCAGCATGGCAATCCGCTCGATTCCCATGCCAAAAGCGAACCCTGAGTAGACATCCGCGTCATATTGGACAAATCGGTAGACGGCAGGATCCACCATACCGGAACCCAGAATTTCAAGCCACCCCGTGTGAGAGCAGGTGCGGCACCCTTTCCCCCCGCACAGCACACAGCCGATATCCACCTCGGCGCTCGGCTCTGTAAACGGGAAAAAACTGGGCCTGAATCGAAGCGGTGTTTCTTTCCCGAACATCTGATGGACAAAACCGGTGAGCGTTCCTTTCAAATCACCGAAAGTGACGCCTTTATCGACCAGAAGACCCTCCACCTGATGAAACATGGGGGTGTGGGAAACG
>JARRPY010000323.1:1122-4943 GCA_037382425.1 Deltaproteobacteria bacterium | reverse complement strand
GGAAGACCATAGCCGGATCACCCCCTTTACCTCTTCCATGAAGGACGGGCTGGATATCCGGGAGACCATTCGGGATTGGGCGGTCAAGAGCCGGGTCTTTGTGAAGGAAGGGCAACCGTTACGGGGCCGGGTGGGGTCTGTGGTCCTTATCTTCGATCCGGACCTCCCGGACGCGGACGGGCGGGAGGCATTTCCCTGGTGCGTCACCTGGCTCGGTGAACACGATCAGGAGTCGGACATGGCCTTTTACAGCACCCCCATGGGAGAGGTCATGGACGGCCCCGGGATTTCCCGGTGCCAGTACGGGGGCTTCATGCTCAGCTACCCGCCCCTTCGGGTCTACGACATATGGAAAGATCCCTTTTTCGGGTTTGCCCGAAACAAGCCGGAAAGACTCCTCATGGCCGCGCTCGATTACAGCCCCGAGAGGCATGTGGTCTATGTAGCCCCTACCCCGCCCTCCGGGTGGTGTCAGAGTACGGCCGCTCGCCTGGGGAAACGGATCATCTACCTTCCCATCGGGACATTTTCACCGGTCACCCTCAAGAAGATCCGGCAGTTTCACGTGTTGGACGGCCATCCGGTACGGGCCTATGCGCATCGATATATTTGATGGAATCCAGAGGTCAGAAGGGTTTGGATCTTCAGCTTTATCGCGGGGCCTTTCCCGACAAGGAACTTCTGCCTCACGACCGGTTTTTTAGAGCCAACACCGAATCGATTTTCCCCAACAGAGTGCCTAGCGAAAACGGCTTCTGGATAAACGCCTCAGCCCCTGCGTCCAGGATCTCCTGGGCGGGCCCTTCCTGTGCATACCCACTGGACACGATCACCTTAAGGTCCGGACGGGCCTCCATAAGACGCGGGTATACCGCTCGCCCATCCATGTCGGGCAGTTTGATATCCAGTAACGCAAGGTCAATGGTGGCATCGACGGTTTCGGCCGTATGCAAGGCGTCCTTTGCTGTCCGGGCCGTCAGGACCCGGCAGCCCAAGTGCTCCAGCATGGCTCGGGTCGTATCCAGGACCACATCCTCGTCCTCGATGACCAGTATTGTGGCGTTCACCTGTTTCGCCGCCATCACCGGCGTTTTTGGATTTTCGGGCTCGACAAGCTTGGCCGGCAAATAGATCTGAACCGTTGTGCCTCGACCCACCTCGGAGTCTACATAGATCCAGCCCCCATGGTTCTTGACGATGCCGTACACGGCGGCCATGCCCATTCCTCGGCCCTGGAACTTGGTGGTGAAAAACGGCTCAAATATCCCGTCCCTCGTCTCTTCATCCATGCCCCTGCCGTCATCTTCAACGGTCAGGCAGACATACGTTCCCGGTTTCAGGCCGGGATGCGCTTTTGTGGACACCACATCGACACCTTTGTTTTCTGCACGGATCTGAATCAGGCCCTTCTCCTCAATGGATTCGTCTGAATTGGCCAAGATGGCGGAGAGCACCATCTGCAACTGTGTGTAATCGGCTTCGATGGGAGAGATGTTTTTTTGGAAATGTGTTTCCACCCGAATGGAAGGTTTGAGCTCATATCTGAGGATCGGGAGTATTTGCAGAATAAAATCGTCTATTCTTATGTGCTTTGGCTTATACCTTCCGCCCTGGGCATAGGCCAGCAACTGATCGGTCAGGCGGGACATCCGATGGCTGGAAGTCTCGATTGCCTTAAACGATTTTTTGCTCCTTTCGTTTTCGGGGAAATCCATCTTGAGGAGTTGGATATGCCCCAAAATACCCATGAGTGCATTATTGAATTCATGGGCAACTCCCCCGGCCAAAGTGGCAATGGCCTTCATCTTCTGAGCCTCCTGAAGCTGTGCCGCCAACTGAGATCGCTCTCTTTCAGCCTGTTTTCTGGGCGAAATATCGCGGTAAATAACAAGATGCCCGATTCTGGTGTTGTCGACAATAATCGGCGCCGAACGCAATGACGCGTCAAACAATGTGCCGTCCTTTCGCTTGCACACCGCCTCCACATTAACGCTCTCACCGGAGGTAATGCGCCGGCGGTAGGCGTGAGCATCTTTCAGAAGCTCAGGCGGGGACACCAGTTTGCTGATGTTCTGACCGAGCGCCTCTTCTTCCGTATACCCGAACAGGGCGGTGAACTGGGCGTTGATCCAGGTAATGGCCCCGTTCTCGTCAAATCCGGCGATGGCATCCGGCATATTGGCCACCAGGCCCTCAAAATAGGCCTTCTGGGATTTCAATTTATTCTCGACCCTCTTTTGTTCCGTGATGTCCCGAATCGATTCAATGGCGCCGATCACATTCCCGTTATGGTCAAAAAGCAGAGAGGCCATATTCCATAGCGTGCCGCCGGGCCTGGCCAAACAGTCACAGGTTTCAGAGACCAGTGCCTCCCCTTGTCTTTTCACATATTGATACTTTTTCTCTATCTCCTCTTCCCATTTGGAGACCAGGTCGATCAAAACCGGCCTCCGCTCCCCATAGAACGGGAGCGCGTATTCGTAGTCTCCTTTTCCCAATACGTCCTGCGCCGCGACACCGGTCATCCGTTCCATTGCGTGGTTCCAGGCAACAATCTTTCCTTCCAAGTCAATCACCATAGTGGCATCGGGGAGGAACTCGATGATCTGAGATAGTCGCTGTTGTGACGCTTTTAACCGATCCCGGGCATACTTCTGTTCTGAAACATCCCGAATAATGCCTTGATACTCGGAAATATGACCCGTTTCGTCGCGACGAGCGACCGCATTAAAAATGCAAGCCATTTCTTTCCCGTCCGCTCTGAGCAGCAGCGTTTCAAACTCCTGAACAGCGGCATTATCCCTGATCTCTTTTTGAAATCGATCGCCTTCCTTAGGGTCGGCATAAAGTTCCTGAAAATTCATACCCAAAAGTGCGTCTTTATCGTATCCAAACAGGGTTAGGGCGGCCGGATTTGCTTCGATTATGTCTCCGTTTGGGTTCGTCAGGACAATGGCATCCCTTGATCCTTCGAAAAGGGATCGATATTTACTCTCTCTTTCCCTTAATGCCTCCTCTGCTCGCTTTTGTTCGGTGATATTGCGATGAATTCCAACGACTTGGGCCGGTTTTCCCTGATCATCATACCCTAAAATATGCGCACTGGATGCGACCCAGATGTACGCATCATCCCTCCCCTTGATCCTGAATTCCGCGCTGTAGCGGCCTGATTCACCCGAAAGATAGGATGAAAACGCCTCCTCCACCGCGGGGCGCTCGCCGGGATGGATACGCCTGAGCCACCATTCTCCTTCTTGTGGAGGCATCTCCGGTTCGTATTTCAGCATTCTCAGTTCCATTTCATCGACCGTCACCAGGTCTTTTTTAACATGCCATTCCCAGAACGCTTCTTCGGCACTCCTTACCGCCAAACGCAACTTTTCGTTACTTTTCTTTAACTGTTCGTGAACATCCTTCAGTTCCAACTCTATTTTTCTCCGGTGAAGGCCGATATCAATAATGCACTTGATCTCCTTTTCATCAAAGGACTTCATCATGTAACCGTATGGCTCCACTCGTTTGGCCCGTTCGAGATATTGAGGATCATCGAATCCCGTGATGAACACCACTGCAGCATCCGATTCATTGTTGATCATCTCAGCTGCCGAAATGCCGTCCATTTCACCCGGCATGACAATATCCATCAAGATGAGATCGGGCTTCAGCTCTCGTGTCATATTTACCGCCTGAACACCGCTTTCGGCGTTGCCCACCACATCATAACCCAAGTTCAGGAGCATCTCTTCAAGCATCATGTGGGTCGTCCTGTCATCATCCACAATAAGGATTCTCGGCATGTCCGGTTCTCCAGTTTCTGAAAT
>JARRPY010000323.1:0-1080 GCA_037382425.1 Deltaproteobacteria bacterium | reverse complement strand
ATTTAAAGCCCATCGGTTGTCAGCTCACGGGATCAAACAGGCGGGGTGAAACTTCAGGGGTAACGACGTATGGTATTCTTCCATGTTACATAAAACGACCGCTTTGATCAATATATTTTGTAACCGGCCAAAATATTCTTACGCTTTATTTGCACACCATATACCTTATGCTAAGGTGTATTTCTGTATTCAGTGTCGTGATCTTAGAGTGTCCTTATTCCCACGGGCGCTTCCAATCGCCCTTTCTCCCGGATCACCTCCGGGATGAGACGTTTTAAGGATGGGAGCACACGGCAAGAAAACCACTCATACGGAGGGAGATCATGAAGGCCAGACGTGCTTTTTTCCTGTTACTTCTCCTCACATCGCTGACGGCGATTGTTGCTACATCCTTTATGACGCCCTAAGGAAACAGGCGCTGCGCATGGCCAATCGGGACGGCCAGTGAATGCGTGTGGTGGTGGCCGATCATATTCTGGCTGAGCTGAATGAACATCGCCGTGCAATCAGACTCGTGGCGGGGCTTCCCGAAATCCGTTCCGCACTCGGACCCAATCGACTGCAAACCGTTAAGATGGAAACCATCCGGAAACGCAGTATGGAGAATCTTTTCCCGTCTCTCTTTGCGCGGCCCCGATTCATTTTAACGAAATGGACGGCATATGGGCGATCTGGCCACCTGCCTGGATATTACCGAACGTAAACAGGCAGAATAGGCCATCCGGGATTCCGAAGCGCGTCTCAAAACCATCTTGGATACGTTTCAGACCGGCATTGTGATCATTGACCCCCTTTGATAAGACATTAATCATATTTCTTTGTTAATGGGTATGGGAAAGCCGTCTGCCGAGACCGTTTTTGGGCTTTTTTTGTAAAAGCGGTTGAAAAATGCCGGACATATCATTACGATACCATCGAATCTGATGAGGAGAGACGGATCATGTCTAAAACAAAACGGGGATCCGTATTGGTGGTCGGCGGGGGAATTGCCGGCATGCAGTCGGCCCTGGACCTGGCCAATAGCGGATTTTATGTATACCTTCTGGAGCAAAGCCCCGCTATCGGGGGCGCCATGGCCCA
>JARRPY010000322.1:0-3826 GCA_037382425.1 Deltaproteobacteria bacterium | reverse complement strand
AGATTGCGCATGAGTATACCAGCATCACAAAAAAATACAAGGCATAATCCATTGAGGTCCCAAAATCAACACGAAACCGAGGGCTGTCATCCCAATCTTAGTGCACGGACAAAACACCCCAAACAACCATATTGACCGGCGGTATGATTTTTTGTATTCATATTTTTTCGAGTATTCCAAAATACTTTCCGGGAGGTCTGATTCATGCCGATCTATGAATTTTATTGTGCCGAATGCCATATGATATTCAATTTCTTCTCAAAATCGATCAACACAGACAAACGACCCTTGTGCCCCAAGTGCAAAAAAGTGGTCTTGGACCGCCGCATGTCCATTTTCTCCAGACCCCGGCATCAGGATCAGGAAGATGACATGCCGCTGCCGGACATGGACGAGAGCAAGATGGAAAAGGCCATGGCCCTTTTGGCAAGGGAAGCCGAACACATGGATGAAGAGGATCCGAGGCAGGCGGCCAACCTGATGCGAAAACTGACGGACATGACCGGGATGCAGTTGGGATCGGGAATGGAAGAGGCCTTGAGCCGAATGGAGGCCGGTGAAGACCCCGAGACCATAGAGGCTGAAATGGGTGATATCCTGGAGCAGGAAGACCCATTTGTGATGGGAAAAAAGAACGTCAAACTTTCAAGAATCCTGCCGCCACGTGTGGATGAAACGCTTTATGATCTTTAATCCCTGAAGCCGAAGAAACCGGTTACAACGCGACCAATTCAATATCCCCCCAGCTGGCCATGCGACCGCCGACGATAACCACACCGCCCAGGATCCCTTCGATCTCCCGGGCCCACTCGCCGGCCCTTTCCAAGTCACTGGCTGTGCTGATCCGGTTTCCGAGCGCGGTTGCCGCGGCGTCCGCCAATGCCGCAGAAGGAGAGAGGAGACAGACGGCGTCTGCAATCCCTCTACTGAGCGAATGACCCACCGTGGCAGAGGATGAACACACCCCCGCCGGCATCTGACGCTCATGGACCTGAAGGCCCACTTTTCCGCTTAAAACAGATGACCCGGCAAAAACACAGACCGTCAGGGGTCGATCCGCCTTCAGGAAGATGTCCCCACCATTTTCAACGATAACCTGATCCGCCACTTCTAGGAGGCCTTCACCCACACGCTCGGAAATCACCCCCGCAACCGAGGCCATTGGCCCCACATTTACCCGCCTGCTCACCCGGATCATCTCCTTAACAACCGGCGGGGCGAAGGGATCCTCTGGGATGGGGAAAAGGGCATCGGAAAACTCGGGATGGGAGGCCATGTAGCCTTCGATCTGGTGTCTGGCATCATATACCAGGTCCCTGGTCTGTCGGTGCAACGCCTGCTCAGAACAAACCCACAGATCCGTCTCCTTGACGACCACCCGAAAGCACTGAAGCCCCCTCGCAATCACTCTCCTTCTGTAGGATCGCTCTTCGTACTCAGGCATGGAACACGTATGCTAAAATCGGTCGGCGTGATTCTGTGCTAGAACTCAACCGGTACGCTTCCGGTAGGAAGTATATCGAAATAAAGGCTTCCCCTGGTGCCGTTTTTTCCCCCCGCATTAATCTTCCCTCCTAAATGGTTTAAGATCTCCGGAAGAAAAGATGCACGCACACCCGAGAAGCCCTGATTGAGCGCCGTTTACCCCTCTCTTTACGTTTTGGGTCTTTTGGCACTCAAGACCAATTTTCATAAGTTAAGAAAAAAACGATCTCGGAGCCTCCATTTATGCTGTTTTGACTAAATATTAAGCAAAATTCATGCCAAAGTTATCAATTAGACATATAATAACGATACTTGCATATTTTAGATTAATTAAGCCTCAAAATCTATAGGCTCATGTATAGAAAAAACCACACCAGGCTGGACAAAATACCACAATATTGGCACATGGTTCCTGGCGGATAGCCCCCTAAATAACCCGGATGGGGCAATATCGATGTCTGAGCGACGCGTCGGTGCCTTCCCTGTCCATCTTAAGCGCAAACGACAGATGAGCGAGGATATCTCGGGCAGTGATGCCGTCTTGACCCATGGCCTCGGCGGCCAGATCCCCTGAGAGCCCATGGATAAACACGCCTTTTGCCACGGCCTCTTCCAGATTCAAACCCAGTCCGAACATGGCGGCTATGGTGCCGGTCAGCACATCGCCGCTCCCCGCCGTGGCCATACCGGCATTTCCGGACATATTGACCAGGACCCTTCCGTCCGGATACCCGATGAGGGAATGGGCACCCTTCAGGACAATCACTGAATTGAGTTTCCTGGACGTTTCCTGAAGGCATTGGATACGATTGGACACAATCTCCCCGACGGCCATTCCCGTGAGCCTGGACATCTCGCCCGGATGGGGGGTGAGGATCGTGTCATGCCCCCGCGCCTTCAGTATGTCCACATCTCCGCTGACGGCCGTAATCCCGTCCCCGTCTATGAGAAGCGGTCTGTCGATCTCACGGGTCAACGCCCTGACCAGCCGACTCGTTTGCGCGTTCAGGGACAGCCCCGGGCCCAGAACCACCATATCCATTTTCGCTGCAATTTCGAGGAGGGATGCCTTGTTCTCCAGCGATATGCTCCCCGACTCGGTCTCCTCTTGAGGGAGTAAGACAATTTCACTCCCCATGCTTGCGATAAAGGGCGTCATGGCGGCCGGCGCGGCCAGTCGGGCGTATCCCCCACCCGCTTTGAGGAACGACAGCGCCGAAAAAAGCGGCGCACCGAAATAACTTGAGGCGCCGGCAATGAAGAGTACCTGGCCGACACTCCCCTTGTGGGCATTGGGGTCTCGGGGAGGAAGCATTTCAGGGGAGCTTACGGCCACCTTCAGGTCCTGGGTTTCAATGAGTTCCGGCGGGAAAGAGATGTGGGTGACATATTGCTCGCCACACAATTCAAATCCGGGATAAAGGATGTTGCCCACCTTGGGCAAACCATAGGTTACGGTATAATCGGCCTTAACCCCTATCCCCATCACTTGTCCGGTATTTCCGTTGACCCCCGATGGGATATCGGCGCTGAACACGATCTTTCCGGTTTCATTGATGAACTTGATGATGTCTCGGTAGTGCCCCTTAACCTCCCTCTCAAGCCCCGTACCGAGGATCGCATCGATGATGGCATCCGAATGAAGCACATCCGCACGGACCTCTTCCGGCGACCGCACCTCCCGAACGGGAATGGGAAACCCGGAGATGATATTCAGATTCAGTTTGGCCGCCCCCTTGTACTTGTCCCTGCCGCCCATGAGAAATACGGCGACCCTGGCGCCGTTTGAGTGGAGTTTCCGGGCGATAACAAACCCATCTCCGCCATTATTTCCTGCGCCGCAGAATATGGCAAAGCGTTTGTTTTTCACTCCGAACCGAGTGAGAATGACAAAATACGTGGCCTCTCCGGCGTTCTCCATGAGCAGTTCTTCCTCGATGCCGAACTGTTCTATGGCCGCCCTATCCAGGGCCCTCATTTCAGAAACCTGACTAACCTTCATCCCCTTTTTCCTATCAAACATAGCCGATCGCTTATCACTCCCGAAACGTCCCCCTTAATCACACCTGACCTGAACGCACCGACTCGTGATCCCTGGTCCCAGCCCCATCAAGAAATTACTCGGAGGGCATGCTTTCCAGAGCTTTACAGTCCCCTCTCCAGATGGCCTTGGTGATTTTGTTCTCCTTATCCACTTCAAAATAGGTGATACAGTAGTCCATGGAATCGATGGGTTGGCCGATCACCCCGTCTGCATTGACCGCGGTCGAACTGGTTCGAGGGTCAATGCGGGGCGGGTACTCGATGAGTGCGGAATGGGCCAGCGGGTTCAACGTGTATT
>JARRPY010000321.1:0-4467 GCA_037382425.1 Deltaproteobacteria bacterium | reverse complement strand
TGCGGCTTCGTCCTCTCAAACTTCTTCTTCGACATCTCTTTCCCTCCTCATGTTATAAGCAGCCCAAAATGCATCGAGAAATACCTTCTGCTTCGGTTCTCTATGACTGCCTATGGACTACGCCAAGGCTTACCACCGGTAATGGGCGAAGGCCTTGTTGGCCTCAGCCATCCTGTGCGTATCCTCCTTTTTCTTTATTGAGGCGCCCCTTTGGTTGGCGGCGTCCATGAGTTCCCCCGCCAGTTTTGCTGCCATGGTCTTTTCACCCCTGGCGGCGGCAAAGTTGATGATCCACCGCATGCTCAAGGCCTGTCTTCTGGCCGGTCTGACTTCGGTGGGCACCTGATAGGTTGAACCACCGACCCTTCTCGATTTGACCTCCACGGCAGGTCTCACGTTCTCCAAGGCAGTTTGAAAAACGGCCAGCGGATCAGATTTTGCCTTTTCTTCTACGATCTCCAGTGCCTGATAAATGATGGATTGCGCCGTACTCTTTTTCCCCTTTTTCATCAGATTATTGATGAATTTGGATAAGAGGGCACTGTTATATTTCGGGTCCGGGCTAATTTCTCGCTTTGTTGCCGTTCTCTTTCTGGACATAAAGATTCTCCGAAGATCTATAAGCAGTGTGCCGCGCGTGTCATCGGATGGACACGAGCGGGTCTTTGGTTGTCATCATCGAACCGAATACTGAAACACACGGGGCAGAGCGTCTTTTTAAGACAGGCTCTTTGGCCTTTTGGCCCCATACTTCGAACGGCCTTGGCGGCGGTCACTCACACCCGTCGTATCCATTGTCCCCCTCACCACATGGTATCTTACGCCCGGCAGATCCTTGACACGCCCGCCCCTGATCAAGACCACGGAATGCTCTTGAAGGTTATGACCCATTCCCGGGATGTAGGACGTGGCTTCAATCCCGTTCGTGAGCCTGACCCTCGCCACCTTTCTCAAGGCGGAATTCGGTTTCTTAGGGGTCGAGGTATACACGCGAACGCACACCCCTCGTTTCTGAGGGGCACCTTGAAGTGCGGGGGTGGTCACCTTCTTTTTGGGTCTTTTGCGACCCTTCCTGACCAGTTGATTGATCGTCGCCATATATGCTCCTTCATTTGACGATAATTCGATGCTCGTGCCTGAAATCACAAAATTCTTTTTTATATTTCCTTTTTGGGCCTTTGTCAAGAAAATTTCTGTGAACGGCTCATAAAAATTGCCGCGAACCGATCGCTCCTAAATTCCCTCGATATGCCCCCTTTTCTTCCTCATCCAACGCCTGGAAATAAGGGTCACCGGATCCGCAGCAGGACCCTGAAGCGACTATTCGCTGACTTCCATCTGGATGTTCCTGTAGGCCTTGGTACCGGTCCCGGCAGGAACCAAACGGCCCATGATGACGTTTTCTTTAAGTCCTTTCAATTCGTCTACCTTACCGGCGATGCTGGCTTCAGAGAGGACTTTGGTGGTTTCCTGAAAAGAGGCCGCTGATATGAAACTCTCCGTGTTCAGAGAGGCCTTGGTGATCCCCAGGAGGAGCGGTTGTGCAGTGGCCGGTTTTTTCCCGTCTTGAATCAGTTTCTCGTTTTCCTTTTCGAATCGCCACTTGACCACATTTTCTCCGAGGAGGAATGTGGAGTCGCCCGGATCCTTCACACTCACCTGCCTCAGCATTTGTCGCACGATCACCTCGATATGTTTGTCGTTAATCCTGACTCCCTGCAACCGGTAGACCTCCTGAACCTCGTTTACCAAGTACTTGGCGAGGTCCTTTAACCCTCTGATTTTTAGGATGTCATGAGGATCGGCTGATCCGTCCATCAATGCTTCCCCGGCCCTTACATAGTCCCCTTCCAGAACACTCACATGTTTTCCTCTGGGGATGAAGTAATCCACGGATTCTCCCACTTCCGGGGTGATGGTCATCTTTCGTTTTCCCTTGGTGTATTTTCCGAAGGAGACGGTGCCATCTATTTCAGAGATGATCGCCGTTTCTTTGGGCTTTCTCACCTCAAACAGTTCGGCAACACGCGGGAGACCTCCGGTGATGTCTTTGGTCTTGGTGGTTTCTCTCGGAATTTTACCCAACACGGCGCCGGAGCCTATGGCGTCGCCCTCAGTCACCATGATAACGGCACCCACCGGCAGATGATACCGGGCCTTGGCATTGGCTGTCCCCGGCAGGGTGGCCGTTTTTCCCTTGGCGTCTTTGATGGAGATCCTGGGCCTGGCGTCAACCATTTCGCGAGATTCGACAATTACCCGACTGATTTTCCCGGTTACTTTGTCCCGTTTCTCCTGCATGGTCTTTCCTTCAGCGATATCTCCGAATTTGACCACACCGGGGACCTCGGTCAGGATGGGTATGGTAAATGGGTCCCATTCCGCCAGCACTTGGGAGGGTTCCACTTGCTGGTCTTCCCGCACTTTCAACGTGGCCCCGTAAATAATCGGATATCTTTCAATCTCTCTGCCCCCGCGACCCATGATGGCGATTTCACCGTTACGGTTCATCACCACGAGGTCCCCGTCGTCGTTTTCAACGGTTTTCAGCCCCACGAATTTGACCTTCCCTTTGTTGATGGATTGTATGGTGGATTGTTCCACCCGCTTGCTTGCCGTACCACCAATATGAAAGGTCCTCATGGTGAGCTGAGTCCCGGGTTCCCCGATAGACTGGGCCGCGATTACCCCTACGGCCTCGCCCAGGTTGACTTCGTGTCCATGGGCGAGGTCCCTGCCGTAGCATTTCTTGCAGACGCCTCGATCCGTTTCACAGGTCAACACCGATCGAATGCTCAATTTTTCCACGCCTGCATTTTCAATCAGGGTCACCTTTTCCTCATCGATTTCTTCGTTGGCTTTTACCAACAGGTCGCCGGTGACCGGATCATAGATGTCGTCCACCGCGACCCTCCCTAAGATTCGTTCGCCCACTCTTTGGAGGATTTCGCCGCCTTCCACCAGGGCTTCCACTTCAATCCCGTTCATTGTGCCACAGTCTTCTTCGGTAATAATGGCTTCCTGGGATACATCCACCAGCCGTCGGGTCAGGTATCCGGAGTTGGCGGTTTTAAGCGCGGTGTCCGCCAAGCCTTTCCGCGCACCGTGCGTCGAGATGAAATACTGAAGCACGGTTAATCCTTCCCTGAAATTTGAGGTAATGGGGGTTTCGATGATTTCTCCGGAGGGTTTGGCCATCAACCCCCTCATCCCGGCCAGCTGCCGCATCTGATCCTTACTTCCCCTGGCGCCGGAATCAGACATCATATAAACCGGATTGAAGCTATTCCCCTCGACGGTTTCGTTCTTTTCCCCTTTGATGATTTCCACCGCCATCTCTTTCATCATTTCGGCGGCCACGTTTTCCGTGGACTGCGCCCAGATGTCCACGACTTTGTTGTATTTCTCGCCATCCGTAATGAGGCCGTCGATGTACTGGTCTTCGATCTTCTTGACTTCCTTTTCGGCCCGTTGAATGATGGCTTCTTTTTTGGATGGGATGACCATGTCCTTCATGGCGATGGAGATCCCGGAAAGTGTGGCATATTTGTAGCCGATATCCTTGAGCCTATCGGCCAGGATGACCGTGGCTTTGATCCCCGCCTTCCGGTAGGATTGGTTAATCAAAGCCCTGAGCTCCTTTTTGGTCATGACACGATTCACCAGGCTGAACGGGATCTTATCCGTGGGAAGCACTTCGTAGAGAATCACCCGGCCGGTTGTGCAAACCCAATTGACCGGCATCATACGCCATCCTGACTTCCCTGATGTTTGAGAAGGCCTTGCCCGCACCGGCGGCGAACGGTCGCTCTCTGGTCATGTAATAAAGCCCCAGTACGATGTCCTGGCTGGGGACAATGATCGGATCGCCATTGGCGGGAGAGAGAATATTGTTGGTGGACATCATCAGCACCCTCGCCTCGATCTGTGCCTCAATGGACAAGGGGATATGGACGGCCATCTGGTCCCCATCAAAGTCTGCGTTGAATGCCGTGCAGACCAGGGGGTGCAACTGAATGGCCTTTCCCTCGATCAGGATCGGCTCGAAGGCCTGTATGCCCAGTCGATGCAGGGTAGGAGCCCTGTTGAGCAACACACAGTATTCCTTCACCACCTCATCCAATGCATCCCATACCTCCGGAGGCTCTTTTTCCACCATCTTTTTGGCGCTCTTGATGGTGGTGACCAGTCCTTTCTCATCCAGCTTGTTGTAAATGAAAGGCTTAAAGAGTTCCAGGGCCATTTTCTTGGGGATGCCGCACTGGTGGAGGCGTAGATCTGGACCCACCACAATGACCGACCGGCCTGAATAGTCCACGCGTTTGCCGAGCAGGTTTTGTCTGAAACGACCCTGTTTTCCCTTGAGCATGTCGCTCAGGGACTTGAACGGCAAACGCGTGGACTATTCAGGCCGGTCGGTCATTGTGGTGGGTCCAGATCTACGCCTCCACCAGTGCGGCATCCCCA
>JARRPY010000320.1:0-3849 GCA_037382425.1 Deltaproteobacteria bacterium | reverse complement strand
CTGCGGCCTGCTGGACCGCCAGCTTGCTGCTCAGGCGGATGCCTTTGAAAAAGAGGGCGGTTTCACCGAACGCCTCTATCAGCGGCGTATCCAGGCGCGGAGAAAGCAATGAGCGGTCAACCACGGGAGGTTGGCCTACAACTTATTTATTTTTCCCCATGTGAAAGGCTTTCCCGATGACGTCTCCCAGGCGTTGATATTGCATGACGCCTACAGTGAATATGAGGGGGTCTATTTTAGCAGGATCAGGTTTCCCGTCGGTCATACAACTCTCATCGACATATGTTTCGAGAATCTCTCCGATAATCAACATATGGCTCTCGAGATCCAGGGAATGGATCACTTTACATTCAAGATTAACGGGACATTCACGAACCAGAGGCGCCGTCTGCGAAACGCCGTAAAAGACGTCAAAAAGTCCGGATTTATCCGCTTTTTTTCCTGAATAGATCCCGCAGTAGTCCACCTTTTGGGCAAGAGTTGTGGACGGTACGTTAATAGAGAAAGTCCCTTGTTCATTAATGCCGTTCAAGGTGTGTCTGATCTTTTGTAGCGCAACTGAAATGGCCGGTGGGCTGGACGCGGCAATACCACACCAGGCCGCCGTCATGAAATTGGCTTTTTGGTCGACATTGGCCCCGACCAATACCGCGGGCATTGGATAAAGGAGTGTTTGAGGCCCGAGTTTTATTTTTTCCATGTTATGCTCTCCTTTCTCAATCCGGTAAGTGTGACCTTCTAAACGGGCTTGCGGCCTTCCACCAGACAATCCATTTTCGGACCGCTCTTGACCTGTTTGATGTCTACAAACCCCGCTCCTTTTAAGTTTTCTTCCACTTCGGAAAACGTGTACGTGTCTCCCCCCGGCGTGTTCACCAGCATGTTTAGCGCAAATAGCGCGCCGGCGGGCGGTTTGGTTCGGGATTCGTCCATGATGTGGTCTCGGATGAGTATTTTGCCATTCGGCTCCAATGCCCGAAAGACCTTCTTGAAAAGCGCCAGATTCTCTTGCGGGCTGTTTTGATGGATGATCGCCGAAAGCAGAGCGAGATCGCATCCTTTGGGAAGCTCATCCTCGTAGAAATCTCCCGGCACGAATTCGACCCGGTCTTTGAGTCCTTCCGATTCAATTCTATCTTTCGCCATCTCGACGACATTTCCAAAATCGAAGATCACCGCGCGCATGTTCGGATTCTTTTTCAGAAAGGTGATCGCGTAAGTTCCAGAAGCGCCTCCCACGTCCAGCAGCTTTTTATAAGGACTTAAGTCATAATCGTCTGCAATTTCAACGGACACCTCTCGACCAATGACGTGCATGGCGCCGATAAAGGCACTTTGCCGTTCATCTCCGGCTTCAACAACTGGTTTTCTCGCCGAAATCTCTCCTGTTTGAACCTTTTGGGTGAGGCGACTCCAGTTGTGCCAAAGGTGATCATAATGAAGCACCATGGGAAGAACGCTCTTTGGATGACGAGAGGAGAGGCAACTTCCTCTCTCGGTGACATGATACTTTCCGTTGTGTTTTTCCAGAAGATCGAATGTGACGAGACAATCCAATAAACGGGTGGTCGCTCTTTCATCAAAGTTCATCTTGTCCGCTAATTTCTCAGCTGAAGCAGGCGTTTCCCCCAATTCCGTAAAAAGATCCAAGTCGGCTGCTGTCAGGATGACTCGACTCTTAAAGAAACCCCTGGCGTCGGCAAGAACGCCTTCAAAGTGTTCCATTATACCCAACTCCTTTGTGCTAAAAAAATATCGATGAATGTCGTAATTTTCAAAATCTGTTTTTCCAATATTCTCATGATTTTCGAGTATAGCTTCAGGTTCCTGCAAGATCAATGATGTTTAAATCCCACCATTGTCCACTGAATGGCCGTCTGTTGAGATTTGCATTGTTGATGCGCCGGGAGGCACGAAAAATGTTTGGTCCCTACTCGGTTTGAATCATGGGTAATGTTGACATCCATGTGTCCCTCTTTTATAGTCAAGAACCCACCAACGAGAGGTCGCCTCTGCTCGAGCATGTTGAACGCCCGCAGCTCAGGCGGGGATCACCCGATGTTTTTCCGAGGGGAAAACCGAGGAGAAGATGAAACATTCATAAATGGGCGTGGTCTGAGAAAAGGAGGTAAAGAAATGAAATCATTAGTTAAATTTGGAATGTTTGCGTTGGCTGTTGTGGCTGTGGTCATGCTGATGGCGCCCTCGGGTGCATGGGCCGTAAAAGAGATCAAAATCGGGGTCATCTATCCCCTGACGGGCGGTGCGGCAGCAGCCGGCCGGGAGCTTCGGGCCGGGGCCGAACTGGCCGCCGAGATCGCCAACAGCCGGATGCCGGATATCGCCATGCCCATGGCCCAGAACGAGGGGGTTAAGAGTCTGGGTGGGGCCAAGATCAAGCTTATCTTCAAGGATCATCAGGGGAACCCCACCCTGGGTGCGGACCTGGCCAAGAAGCTGATCCTCGACGACAAGGTGGACGGGATTCTGGGCTGTTACTTCAGTTCGGTGACCAAGACGGTCAGTGCCGTGTGCGAACAGTACAAAATTCCCATGATCAACGGTTCTTCCACCTCTCCCGGCCTGACCGAGCGCGGTTTCAAGTGGTTCTGGCGGACCACCCCACACGACAGATGGTTTACCAAGGACCTCTTTGAATTCCTGGTGGGACTGACCCAGGGGAAGGTCCAGGGCGTGAAAGCGATCCCCAAGAAGGATATCGAGACCATCGCCTCTGCGTGTGAAAAAACAGAGTGGGGGTCTCACGTATCCGGGCTCATCGAGGAATTTGCCAAGGAATATGGATTTAATTTGAGAAAATCCCTCCTGTATGCCGCCAAATCCGTGGATCTCTCCAGCGAGGTTCGGTCCCTGAAGGCCGCGCGACCCGATGTGATGCTCTTCGCCTCTTATACGTCGGATGCCATCCTGATGGTCAAGACCCTGAAGGCCCAGAAGGCCCAGCCCAAGATCATCTGGGGCCAGGACGCGGGATTTGAAAAACCGGAGTTCCGGGAGACTTTGGGAGACAGCATCACCGGTATCCTGACACGAACGGTATTTCTCCCCAAGGTCGTGCATATCAAGAAGCTGGCCGGACAGGTCAATGAGTTGTACAAGAAAAAGACCGGGAATGATCTCGGCGGGGCGTCTGCCAGAGCCTTTACCGGGCTTCAGACCTGGGTGGCCGTGCTGGAGAAAGCCGGCTCAACAGAGCCCAAGGCCATACAGGCCGCGGCCAATTCCATTAATATTCCGGGTAAGGACCTGGTGGTCCCCTGGAAGGGCATCAAATTCTCCACCACAGGGAAGGAACTTGGGCAGAACGTGCTGGGCTCCGGCCTGATCGGCCAGTACCAGAAAGGGAAAGACGGCAAGATGGAACTGGAGATCGTCTATCCCTTTGACGTGTCTTCCGCAGACATGATTTATCCGTTCCCTGCATTTAAGTAGAATCTTAGCTGTTTCAAGCCCGTTATCCCCTCCCGCTCGCTGCGGTAGGGGATAAAATTCATCCTTTACTTGACCCACTGAGAGTTGCTCTTGGACATCCTCGTAAGCTCCATATTCGCCGGCCTGTTGATCGGCATGGTCCTCGCCCTTGTTGCATTGGGGCTGACGATTATCTTCGGGGTGATGGATATCGTCAATTTCGCCCACGGCGAATTCTTGATGATCGGGATGTATACCGGCCTGTTGACGGCCCAGGCCACGGGCGTGGATCCCCTCTTTACCCTGCCCGTGGCCGGGCTGGTGGGCTTTGTCCTGGGGGTTGTCTGCTATTACGGATTCATCAAGTTCGTCTTGAGGGGCCCCATGGTGGCCCAGCTGTTGGGCACCTTCGGCCTC
>JARRPY010000319.1:0-3855 GCA_037382425.1 Deltaproteobacteria bacterium | reverse complement strand
ACGAAAATAACACCGTCGGCGCCCACAGACACTCTCCTGCGGCAGATTTGTTTTACGAGATGGGCCATCTCTTCATCTCTGATCTCTCCCGTCCGGTTATCGATCAGGATGAAATCATTCCCACTGCCGTTCATTTTCCAGAAGTCAACCGGTTTCATTTATCTCTCTGCCTTGTGATCCCTCTCAAGCCATCTGCCTTACTGAGAATGCCCTTTCAAAAACCCGGGGATGCTTTCTCCCCGTATCAAATCTTCGTAGCTCTCCCTGGCACGAACCGTATAAACATCATGGCCCTTCACCATGACCTCGCATACCCTGGGCCTCGAATTGTAGGTAGAGGACATGGTAAACCCGTAGGCCCCCGCACTCATGACGGCCATAAGATCGCCGGGTTCGAATGCCGGCACCACCCGCTCCTTTGCCAAAAAGTCACCGGTCTCACATACGGGCCCCACAATATCTGCGGTCACGGACCTTCTATCTGAGCGCTCCACAGGCTCAATTCCATGGTAGGAATTATAAAGACTCGGCCGGATCAGATCATTCATGGCCGCATCCACCACAAAGAACATCTTTTCTTGGGTCTGCTTGGCGTACAGAACTCGGGCCACCAGAATGCCCGCATTTCCCACGATCACCCGTCCCGGTTCCAAAATCAGGGTTAAATCCGCCGAGCCCAGTTCCGCTTCAATGGCCCGGGCGTATTCTTTTGGATGCGGGGGGGCCTCATTCTCATACGTAATGCCCAGGCCACCGCCCAAATCCAGGTATTGAATGCGGATGCCGATGTCTTCCAATCGATCCATGAACCGCTTCAATTTTCTGAGGGCCTCCACAAAGGGGTTCACCTGGGTCAGCTGGGACCCAATATGACACGAGATCCCGATGACCTCTAATCCATCCAGTTTTGCCGCTGTGGCGTATTCGCTTAAGGCCGCCTCGATGTCGATACCGAACTTGTTCTTCTTAAGACCCGTGGAGATATAGGGATGGGTCTTCGGGTCCACATCGGGATTGACGCGGATGGATACCTTGGCCCGCTTTCCACACGTTTCAGCCACACGATTCAAGGCGGTCAGTTCCTGAGAGGATTCAACGTTGAACATGAGAATCCCGGATGTGAGGGCGTATTCAAGGTCCTCGGCGCGTTTGCCCACGCCTGAATAAACGATCTTTCGGGGCTCGACACCTGCTTTTAGTGCCCGGTAGAGTTCCCCCCCGGACACAATGTCCACGCCCCCGCCCAGCGCTTTAAAAAGCGCCAGGATCGCCCCGTTGGAATTGGATTTCATGGAAAAACAGGTCAGATGTCTCAGGTTGGAGAAGGCCCCGTCAAAGGCATGGAAATGCTGCCTCAGGGTGGCGTGGGAATAGAGATAGAACGGCGTGCCCACTTCCCTCGCAATGTCCGACACCGGAACGTCTTCACAGTAGAGTGCATTATTTACATAGTGAAAATGATGCATGAGGTCCTCAAGCTCTCCATTTACGGCGCGTCGCCTGTGGATTGAGCTGCCGGCCCATCGGCGCCCCCACTATTCGCCCACTTTATTCGGGGATCGAAAGCTTTATCCGTTCCGAGGGGGGTCCCTTTATACCGCCTTCTCCAAGCAATCGAATGCGGATAAAGTGGATGCCGGGGGCGTTCATTCCCTGGAGTTGGCATCTGAACCGGTCACCGGACACCACATTCTCCCGGATGGTCTTGAGTTTAGCCAGTTTCACCGGGCACCCTTCACACGGGGGCTCATCCAGCGGATAAAGTGCATGATAAACGATACACCCGGATATCCCTTCTGAATTCGCCTTTCCATGGCGAACAATTCCCGTCAGGATCAGCGTTCCGGCGTCATCATAGGTTCCCTTCAGGGCCTCGACTTTTAGGGGAAACACGTTTTCCGGAATAAAGGGGGGCCCTTTCTTGCCGCAGGCCCCTTGAACCAGGAGGACCGACAGCAATACCAAAAACAGAGACCGGCTTATCCCGTTCAATCGTTCAGCTCCGCTTTGGCCCTGTCAACCGCCGCCTTGACCCGCTCCGGTGCCGTTCCCCCGATCAGATCTTTCCGGCTGGGGGAGGAAAGGGGATCGAGCCATTGATAGACATCCGGTTCAATCTGCCGGCTAAATTTTTTCATGTCATCGAGAGTCAGATCCTGGAGTTCTTTTCCCTGATCGATGGCAGACCGAACCATCTTGCCCACCACCTCGTGGGCCTCTCTGAAGGTGGTGCCTTTGTGCACCAGATAATCCGCAAGATCCGTGGCCACCAGGTAGCCCACTTCTACGGCCTCCTTTAACCGATTTTCTTTAAACGAGATTTCATCCAATAAACGGGCCATGACCTGCAAACAGATCAAGACCGTGTCTGCCGTGTCGAAAAGGGACTCCTTATCCTCCTGCATGTCCTTATTGTAACTCAAGGGGAGACCTTTCATGGTGGTCAAGAGCGCCATAAGATTCCCGTAGACCCTCCCGGTCTTTCCCCGGATCAGTTCCGGCAGATCGGGATTTTTCTTCTGCGGCATGATGCTGCTTCCCGTACAAAAGGCGTCCGAGATTTCCACGAAGCCGAATTCCTGACTCGACCAAATCACCAATTCCTCGCTCAACCGGCTCAGATGCATGATCAGGATCGCGGCATTAAATAGAAATTCGAGGGCGAAATCCCGATCACTCACGGCGTCCATGCTGTTCTGTGAAACCGCATCGAACCCGAGCGCCTCCGCCACCATATCACGGTCCAAATCGAAGTTGGATCCCGCAAGGGCCGCACTCCCCAACGGCATCACATTCACCCGGGCCAAACTCTCTTCAAACCGGCTGCGATCTCTCTTGAGCATTTCGTAGTAGGCCATGAGGTGGTGACTCAAAAGGACCGGCTGCGCCCGCTGAAGATGCGTAAACCCGGGCATGATTACATGCAGGTTGTTTTCCGCAAGCCTGATGAGGACACGCTGGTTTTCTTTGATGAGCCCGATCACCCGGTTAACCGCATCCCGCACATAGAGGCGCACGTCCAGAGCCACCTGATCGTTTCGACTTCTTCCGGTATGAAGCTTTTCGCCCAAGGCGCCGATCTTGTTCACCAGGGTCTTTTCCACCAGGCTATGGATATCTTCATACCCGTCGTCGAAATCCAGTTCTCCATGATCCAGTTCCCGCTTGATCTGGCCCAGGGTCTCCTGGATGGTCGCGCTTTCCTCATCCGAGATGATCCCCTGCTTGGCCAACATCCGGCAATGGGCGATGCTCCCCTCTATGTCGTAGGCATAAAGCCGGCGGTCAAATGAAATGGAATCATTGAAGGCGATTACCAACTCATCTGTTTCCTGGCTGAACCGCCCACCCCAGACCTTTTTGCTCATAATGCATCCCTCTTAGTTAATTCTCTAACCCCTCTTCTCCTCAAGGAGCCTTGCAATCTTAAGACGGAGCCCGTTGAGGCGAATAAATCCCTCGGCATCCCCCTGGTTGTACACTTCATCGCCTTCAAAGGTGGCAAAATCAGGGTCATAGAGCCCGCCTTCGGATTTCCGCCCCACCACCGCGCAGTTCCCTTTGTAGAGTTTTAACCGGACCACGCCGCCGACCCCCTGCTGACTGGTATCCACCAGAGACTGCAACATTTCCCGCTCCGGTGAAAACCAGTATCCGTTATAAATCAGATCGGCATATCTGGGGATGAGCCCGTCTCGGATATGCATGACCTCCCGATCCATGGTGATGGATTCCATGGCGATATGCGCCACGCGGAGCAACGTCCCTCCGGGGGTCTCGTAGACGCCTCTCGATTTCATGCCCACGTAGCGGTTCTCCACCATATCCACGCGACCGATTCCGTTTTTACCGGCC
>JARRPY010000318.1:0-3867 GCA_037382425.1 Deltaproteobacteria bacterium | reverse complement strand
TCCCCCGGCGCTCCGTTCGCTCCAGAATCACGGCAGCCGCACCCTCCCCCAATTGAATCCCGTTTCGGCGAAGATCAAAGGGGTGACAGCCGTCCGGGTCCAGGAGCATCATGGACTCGAATCCGCACACCTCGGTGCGGGTCATGGTATGGACGCCCACCACAATCACCCGATCCGCTCGCTTGAGGGCCAGCATCTGAAGGGCCGCCACCAGGGCGTTCGCCGAAGAGGTGCAGGCCGTGGGGAGGGTCATCACCACACCTTCCGTGCCCAGCCACCGGGCCAGCCGAAGACCGACGCGACCCGGCCCCGGCTCAGAGGCCTCGAGGGCGGCTGTTGGATCGGGGTTCCGATGCCGGCACCACATCTCGGCCTCCCAGGAATCTCCGATGCAGCACCCCACCATCAGTGCGCACGATCTAACATCCGGGATCCCGCGTTCCCATCCGGCCTCGTCGAGGGCCTCCTTCAGGGCGATGCGGGCCATGGCGTCGTTTCGGTGCCACGAGCCGTTCAGATCGGAAGGCGTGAAATAGGCATCGGGCACATCATTTAAGGGCGTCTTGGCCTGCAGAAACGGCCGGGCATCCCGAGAGGCCCGAAGACCGGTACGCAAGTCCCTCATGGCGGCCGTGTTGGCGTCCTTCCCCCGGCCCAGGGACGATACGATGCCGCTCCCCCTGATGACCGCCTGAAACCGAGGACGTGTCAAGGACCCACCCCTTTTCTCTCGAGAAACTCGGTGAGCGTCCTTAGGGACACCAGCACTTCCCTGGCCAGCTCCTTGTTATCGATCCGCACCCCATAGCGGTTCTGGACCGCGATAACGATCTCCAGTGCGTCCACGGAGTCGAGTCCCAAGGGCGACTCGGGCCCGAGGAGATAGTCGTCTATCTTCAACTCTTCTTTAGAGACATCCACCAGATCGCACGCCTCGAATATCAATGTCTTCAGTTCATCCGCCAATCGGGTTTCCACCGGTTCTTTTTCTCCTGTGAGCGGCCGGGCCGCAAGGGTTTTGAAAGGGCGAGGTGCCGGCCATGGGGTACGGCTGACCCCGGCCGCCGGAACAAAAAGAGCATAATGAGCAAAGTAAAATGAGTCAACACCTTTACTTTTTTAGGGGTCCCTCTCAACCCGTCGGCACACAAGGGACGGCGGTTCGCGGGTTGACAATGACAGGCGCCCATGGCATGATTTAGACCGCCATTTATTGAACAAGACGCAGACGGTGTCACGGTGAAAGATTCGGATACATACACAGACGTTTTTACACCACAGGTGCTTGCGGCCGTCCTGCCCGCCGGGCGATCGGATCGTTTTTTTGATGCGTTATACGGGGATCCGTCCGAAGGGGCCTATGACATTGTGCTCGATTTTCGCGGCGCAGATGAAGACCACCTTCACTTTGCCCTGGAACTGAGACAGCGCCCCGATAAGTGTCTCGTCTGCAGCCTCACCCATGGTCTCCCGGAGGTCCTGAAGCGCCACCCCGTCATCGACCTCGAAAGCGTGGTCCGGGAACTCTGCGCGCATCTGGAAAACGGCATTCGATGCCATGAGTGGACCCTCGGCCGCACCCGCGAGGTCTCACCGGACTTGCATGAAATTCTCCTTCGCATTCGCATCCGGTCCGTGTGATCTCGCCGCCAACAAGAGAAACCGTAGGATTTGAGCGCGCCTGGATATCGGAACTCCACCGGGCGCACGAATCCATCTGCTGGCAGTACGGGGTGGATCTCGACCGGCCCATGATCGAAATCTCCCAGGCCAGACGAGAATGGGGGGCATGGGATGCCGATTCCCGAACCCTGCGCATATCCGCCCGCCTCATCCAAACCCATTCCTGGGACATCACCCTGAACGTCTTCAAGCATGAAATGGCCCACCAGATGGTGACCGACATCTTCGGTAAGCCGGACGCACACGGGCCGGTGTTTAAAAAGGCCTGTCAAATGATCGGGGTCCCCCATGAATTTAGAGGGGCCGGAGGCGACCTTCCCCGACGGATCGTCGATTTTCGAGAGCAGGCAGAGGCTTCCGAGGACATGCGCATGCTGGAAAAGGTCCGGAAACTCTTATCCTTGGCGCGTTCCAAAAATGAGAACGAATCCTTTCTCGCCATGAACAAGGCCAACGCGCTCATCGAAAAGTACAACATTAAAAGGCTCGAGCAGGATCAGGACGCCCGATTCGTCTATGCCATCATCAATCATCGGAAAAAACGGGTGGAAAACTACCAGCGTATGATCTGTCTGATCCTGCAGGACCATTTTTTCGTGGACGTGGTCTACGCTCATTTGTTCGATGCCACGGATTGTCAGACCTACCGCACCATTGAATTGCTGGGCACATTGGAAAATGTCCGCATCGCCGAATATGTCTACCATTTTCTCATGAATCAGATGGAAGCACTCTGGAAGCGCCATCAGCAAACAATGGATTCCTCGGTGAGAGGCAATAAACGGTCTTACCGACTGGGCGTATTAAAGGGCTTTCGCGACCGGCTGGAGCGGGAGGCCAAAGACCGCCGACAGCACTATGCCACTCAGGTGAAGGGGTCGGAGAGCCTGAGTGCGCTCATCTGCGCAAAAGACGCGGAGCTGAGGGCATTTCGACACATGCGCTTTCCCCGATTGACCCATTTCAAGTCTAAGGATGCAAGAATCCATCCCGGGACCTTTCAGGCCGGCGTAACCGACGGGGAACGCATCCGGATCCATAAAGGCATCGAACACACGGACGGCTACCGGGGCAACCTGCTGTCCGACGCATCCCCCGACACGACTCCCTGACAGCCATCTATTCTCAATCTGTCTTCTCCTTGGATTTCACTTCCTGTAAAGACCAAAATTTTTCTAAAAAATTGGTAACATTTTAGGACGTTGAAGTGGGGCGTGACGGTCTCTTTTTGAAACGCCGCCTTCGACATGGGGTTGTGGCCCACGCCACGCCCCCTGGGCACCAATCAACCGGCAAATGGCAATACGTCCAAGCGGCGGACACTTTCACCATGGGCTCTGATGGGGCTGTTCCTCACTTGATTCTGAAGTGCATCCCCTGAGACCGAAGTAAAAGCGATTTAATCGGGTTTCCAAAAGAGACCGTCACACCCTTTCTAAGGAATTGACACCACGTGTTTGTCAAGAGGGTAAAATAATACAAAAAATTGATATGATCAGCCGACATACACATAGGGATGCTCGATGCCGGATTCGCTTTTCAGAGATCTCTTGTCTGATCTTCGAGATAGGCGAGAATCTCGTCCTTGTGCCGCGCCACATAGCCGCAGCTGGGGTCTTCGCCGCATGTGCGGCACTTCAGGTCATAGGCGGAGTTGATGGTCCCACACTCAGGACACGCAAAGTGCGCCTGCATCTCCGCGTACCACTTGGCCCAGCCCACCTCCTTGATGCGCTCCTGGGACGCCCATAACTCGATTCGGTGGGGCCGCTGTTCCTTGAATTCACGAAGGTCGTCACAGGGGTATTCGTCGCATTCCACGCAAAAATCGATGCCCTTCTCCCTGGCGCAATGGACCATCTTGCACTTATGCTTGCAGAAGTAACTCCGCTTGTCCGAGCGGCAGCCGTGGCACGCCCATTCATCGGACGCCGTGTTGTAAACCCTGGAAACGGCCTTGAACCGGTGGGGTTCGTTCTCCATGGTGCCGATATAGAGCGTACAGGCCGGACAGAAGAGCCCGCACACCGCGGCAAGCTTTTTATCCACATCCACATCTTTGGGCTTGGGCATCTCCACCTCCGAAGCAAAAACGTTTAAATTCCTCCCCTCTCAAGGGAACGTGTCCGGGAATGGCACTATTGTAGGATGTTCGATGGGCAAGATCAACCGCCGGTTCCTCAT
>JARRPY010000317.1:0-5686 GCA_037382425.1 Deltaproteobacteria bacterium | reverse complement strand
TTTGAAGGTCATCCGCAATGGGAATCCGATTCTCTTCCAAGGCTTCCGTCGCCAACCGCTTGAATTCCTCCATCCCTTTGCTCAAATAGCCTGAAGGGATCTCCTCTGTTCCAATTTCCAAAATCAGTTCAGCAGCATTCATCTTTCGCCATCTATTCGCTGTACGTTCAAATGTACCGAGAGGCTCTCCGCCCCCGTTTACCTCTCTCGAATTAAGGGGAACCCCATCGATTCCCTCTGTTCCAGGTAATTCTTGGACGCGATCCGGGCCAGGGCCCTGATCCGATCAATATAATGCGTCCGCTCCGTGACACTAATGGCCCCCCTGGCATCAAGGATATTAAAGGTATGAGAACACTTCAGACAATAATCGTAGGCCGGCAGGACCAGCCCTTCCCCGCTCACCCGCAAGGCCTCCTTTTCATACATATCAAACATCTTCAAGAGCATATCCACGTCCGCCGTCTCGAAATGGTAGGTGGAAAACTCCCACTCTCCCTTTTTGTGAACATCACCGTAGGCGATCTTGTCATTCCACATGAGCGTGTAGACATCCTCTTTCTCCTGGAGATACATGGCAATTCTTTCCAGCCCATAGGTAATCTCCACGGAAATGGGATCCAGCCTCAGACTCCCTGCCTGCTGGAAATAGGTGAACTGGGTGATCTCCATCCCGTCGAGCCAGACTTCCCAGCCCAGCCCGGATGCGCCCAGCGTGGGGGATTCCCAATCATCTTCCACAAAACGGATATCGTGCTCCAGTGGATCGATACCGAGCACCTTCAGGCTGTCCAGATAGATATCCTGTATCTCCATGGGAGACGGCTTGATGATGACCTGAAATTGATAATAATGGCATAAACGGTTTGGATTTTCCCCATATCTCCCGTCCGTTGGTCGTCTTGAGGGCTCCACATAGGCCACCGCCCAAGGCTCGGGTCCCAAAACCCTCAGAAGCGTGGCCGGGTTAAATGTCCCGGCGCCCACTTCCAGATCATATGGCTGCTGAATCAGGCACCCGTATTCGGACCAGTAATTTGTCAGGGCAAAAATCAATTCTTGGAAGTTCATCGAATCCCCTCTGATCGATTTAGGATGTTCCCGTCAAGGAAAGGGTGGGAACTTATCACCTTGCCGTGCCCTTGTCAATACGGCTTTAATGGTACCGGCACGATCGGGTATTCGCGAGAATAACACCCTTGGCGTAATGAGTTGTCAGCGTAAGGAGAGACGTGACTGTGTAGTCAGATATCCGCTAGAAGACGATTGGCCGGGGATTCCTGGAGTGCCTCGTCCAGTCGATCCAAGGTCTCGGAAAGCGCCTCCCGTGCGTGGATATCCGAAATGGGGATATTTTCCACACCCTGATTATCCAGCGCAGCGATCACGCTCGCCACGCTCAGCTTGGAAATATCCCGGGCGGGCTGATAAGCGGATTCCTTTTCCTGATCCGTTTTAACTTCTGAAAGGATTCGGCCGGTCACCAACTCACCGAGTATTTGCCGGCACAATCTGATGGGGATACCGAGTGAACGTGAAAGCTCAACATCCGTACGCGGGGATCTCCCTTTTGAAAAATCCTTGACAATCAAATAGGACAGAAGGAGCGATAGAAGTCGCTTAAATCTATTGCTGATTCGAAGCGAATCGGGCTCCAGCTCATAGGTATCCACATTCTGGTGGGCAAACGAAATTTCAGCCCCAAACAGGACAATCAGCCAACTGATTTGAAGCCATATGAGAAAGAGAGGGAGGGCCGCAAAACTCCCATAGATGGCATTATACCTGGCCATCCCCACCTGGAACGTAATACAGACCGGAAAGGAACCTGACACGCGTGTTGGGAAGAAGGATATACACAAAGGTAAACAGTCCCCAAATGGCTGCATACGGGAGAAAACGCAATAAAAATAAGATGAGCGGGCTGAAAACGTCCAGTAAAGAAATGGCATGCGTCACATGCTTCACTTGGGTGGTCACGAAAACGGTAAGGCTCCCGGACATGATGAGGAGTATGGGGGAAATGAGCATGATGGAAAGATAATCACTGAACTTTCGGCCCAAGGATCGCGTTCCCTTGATCCCCCAGATGTTATTGAAAGAGCATTCTATATTTCCCAATACCCGGATAACCCCCCAGAAAAGCAATGCAAGACCGATTCCAGCCACGAGCCCACCCTTGGTGCTGGCCAGCATGGAATGCGCGAAAGTAATGATTCGACTCACCACCTCTTCCTGCCCGGGCAAACGGGCCAAGAGTTGCTTTTCGAGGACTTTTTCGAACCCGAAGCCCTTGGCAACGCCGAATGCCATGGCCAGAACCGGTACGATGGAGAGGAGCGTGTAGAAGGTCAGTGCCGACGCCCGTAACTGGACTAAATCTTCCTGAAACCCTTTGATCGCCAGAATCATCAATTTCAACTGTCTGAGCCCGAAGGACTTGATTCGGGTCAGTTCATCGGCTCGAATCATCCACACGTCCGTCTCAAGGAATTGGATCACTTTTGACCGGTCCAAATGCATCATCCTCCTTAGATAAACTCAGATAGAGAAATGGCTTAAGATTAGGGGGATATCTCTTCCCAAATAAGCATCCGACTTTCCAATAGAATTCTATTGGATGACACAGATGATGTCAATCCCCGGCGGAGATAGAAAACGGGAGTATCCTCACAAGAAAAGGAAAGAGTTGAAAAGGCGAACAAATTTATGTAAATCCGGAGATATTAATGAATTCGCTTCCAAAGGTGAGTGCGCATCTTCCGATTCCTCCACGTTTTTTCAAGAGAAATGACATGACACGTATACGAGTACGACGACCCCCCCAAACAAATCATGAGCCCGCTCATAAATTGTTTGGGCTTTATCTATACAACGCGGGCGCAAACCTCGTGGGCATTGGGACCATTTTCATATTGAATCTGACAACGCCCATCTCATTTTTCAAAATCAATCGGGAAATCATATTCGATCAAGGGGGTTGGCGGCTCTTTGCCGTGGTCTATCCGTTGCTCATGGGCATCATCTGTGTGCTGCAATTTATTATACAACACCCCATTGCCCGCACACACGCCCGTTTAGAGAAAGGAAAGTCCGCCCCCATACACTTTAGCCAACGGGTGAAGCGCCGTCTCCTCAACCTCCCCTTCAGTATTGCCCTGCTCAATCTGGTCACCTACATCGTGGTCTCGCTCGTGGTAAGCACGGCTTTTTACTTCCTGAGGGGCACCCCTGTGAGCACCTGCCTCTTTGTTTTTTTCAGAGCGGCAATGGTGGGACTCATTGCCGCGGGTCTATCCTTCTTCCTCACAGAATCCTATGCCAGGAAGCGACTTATCCCTCATTTTTTTCCCGACGGGCGACTGTTCGACGTCCCAGGCGCCATCCGCATCTCAATCCTGCGGAAAATCAGGTTGTTGACTATGGCCGGCACGCTGAACCCCATGGTGCGTCTGGTGGTTACACTGTTGTTCATCCTCTGGCAAGCCCGAGGAAGCAGCATGACGCCCGAGCAGTTGGGAAGAGAAATATTTCTTTTTTCGCTGATCCTGTGTCTTGTATTCGCAGCCATTGCCTTGCGGTTGAACGGGTTGGTCAGTGATTCCATACTGAAACCGATCGCAGAGATGCTGGCCATGGTAAAGCGCGTAAAGGGGGGCGATTTTAGCCAACGAATAAGAGTGGTCTCCAATGATGAAATCGGCGTTTTGGCCGATGCAGGCAATGAAATGATCCGAGGGCTTGCCGAGCGGGAGAGAATGCGTGATACCTTCGGAAAATATGTCACACCGGAGATACGGGATGAAATCCTGGCCGGCCGAATCCCTCTGGACGGCATACGTGCCCAAGCGACCCTCCTCTTCTCAGATCTCCGGTCGTTCACGCATTACGTAGAACGAAACGATCCCGAGGAAGTCATCGACAGTATGCGGGCCTATTTTACGGCCATGGAAGAGGCCATCCGGAACCACAACGGACTGGTCCTTCAATACGTGGGGGACGAAATAGAGGCCGTATTCGGCATCCCCATTTCCGATCGGTTTCATGCGGACAACGCCCTCTTTGCCGCACTTGAAATGAGAAAACGTCTTGAAGACCTCAACCATACAAGAGAATCCGCGGGAAGAACACCCTTTCGTCACGGTGTCGGCATCTGCACCGGGAATGTTTTGGCCGGTAATACCGGTAGTGAAAATCGTCTCTCCTACGCCCTGATTGGAGACACGGTGAACCTGGCGTCACGGATACAGGAATTGACCAAGCGGTTTCACTGCGACATCCTGGCAAGCCAGGAAACGGTCAGGAATCTCAGCCACCCTTTTAAGTTGGAGGAAATGCCACCCCAGTCCGTACGGGGGTACTCAAAATCGATTCGTGTCTGTCAGGTACTTGGGAGCGAATAGGACGCTGGTTCAGTCTCAGCACGTATCCTCCACTATGCCTTTTTTCCCAGATTCACCTTCGTCTCCCGACGAATTATCAGAGGATATTTAGGGAATATTGACTAAGTCGATAAACTTCTATACGCTTAGGCATAATGAATCCCGAATGTGGTGGTTATTGTCTTTTTGAATCGAAGCACGTCCCATGTCCACGGTATATTTATGAGCATATATTTAGATTTCTAGCTCGGTGAAACTCAGGGTTTTGAAAATAATAGCGCCTACCGACGCATTAGGCAGGCGGTTGACTCCGATGGATTCGCCGAAAAAAATACCGATGTAGGACAAACGACCCAGATTGGCATCAAACCAAACCGTGTGAATCAGACAAAATGGGCGCTTTTCGAAGATCTAACAAGAATTGGGTACCCCACGCCGAAAAAAATGTCCACGCCCCTTCTAAAAACGGTGACGTTCCCTCACCATCGCTCGGTGTCCCGCGCGTCAAGATCCCCATTTTTGTCAAATTGGCATCCCTGACCGCCATCCTCATTATTTTGATCATTTCCGTGGTCAGTTTCTCCATGCTTCAGAAACAGAAGGCACAATTCACGGAACGGCTGACTGAATTCGGTAAGACCTTGATTCGCGTGGTGGCCAATAATACCCCGGAGAAACTGCTGAGCGGCGAGGAACTTGCACTCCTCGAACTCGTGAAAGATGTCAGTAAGAATGATCAGGTATTGTACACCCTTATCGTGGATGAAAACGGCGTTATCAAGGCCCATAGTCAGGACGGACAAATAAACGAGCCGTACTCACCGGAAATCTCCCGGTCTCTATTCGGATCAGACAACGACATCGCGGTGCATACCTTCACCTATCAGGGCGAAAAAGCGTTCCTTTTCCAAAAACCCATCACCTATCAAAAACTGAAAGTCGGAGAGGTGCTTATCGCCATTTCCCAGCGAGAAATTTTAAAGAGCATACACAATGCTGAAATTTTCCTTTTCTGGCTCACCGTGATCATCACCCTGGTCGGCATATGTTTGAGCTTCGTATTGAGCCTCTATTTTTCGAGACCGCTCGTTTCCTTGCGCGAGAGCACGAAAATACTGGCCTCGGGAAATTTCGAGCACCGGGTGAAAATTCGACGGAAGGACGAAATAGGAGACCTGGGCCAGGCCTTCAATCAGATGGCGGAGGGCCTGGCTGAAAGGGAACAGATAAGAGAAACCTTCGGCAAGTACGTCACGCCGGAGATCCGAGATGAAATACTTTCCGGCAACATACCCCTCGACGGG
>JARRPY010000316.1:0-3883 GCA_037382425.1 Deltaproteobacteria bacterium | reverse complement strand
CCTAATACCAGTTGGGTCAGGTCATTGGAGCCGATGGAAAAACCATCGAATAACTTGCTGAATTCATCAACCAGGATGACATTATTTGGAATCTCGCACATGATATAGATCTGAAGCCCTTTTTCTCCACGTTTCAGCCCATTTTTTGCCATCTCGGACAGGACTCTTTCAGCCTCGTTCACCCGCCGGCAAAAGGGGATCATGATGACGAGGTTGTCCAACCCCATCTCTTCTCTAACCCGTTTCATGGCCCTGCACTCCAGCGAAAAGCCTTCCCTGTATCGGTCATTATAGTACCGAGAGGCACCGCGAAAACCCAGCATAGGATTCTCTTCCACCGGTTCAAAGTAGCTCCCCCCGATGAGATGGGCGTACTCATTCGTTTTGAAATCACTCATGCGTACGATTACGGATTTCGGATAGAAAGCCGCTGCGATGGTCCCGACACCATGAGCCAGTTTTTCCACGAAGTAATCCTTTTTGTCTTGATAGCCGAAGGTGAGCTCGTCCAATTGTCTCCGTTGTGCTTCATCCGTTATTTTTTCAGGATGGATGAGCGCCATGGGATGCACCTTAATGTAACTGTTGATAATAAACTCCATCCGTGCCAGACCCACCCCGTCATTCGGGATCTTGGAGAGGGAAAAGGCTTGCTCGGGATTGCCGAGGTTCATCATGATCTCTGTTTTGGGTCGCCGGAGCTCTTTGAGGCTGACCCTTTCAACATGGAACGGTAGAATACCTTCATATACCGTACCTTCATCGCCCTCTGCACAGCTTACCGTAACTTCCTGTCCCGTCTGTATTTTTTCGGTGGCATCCCCGGCGCCGACCACTGCCGGGATACCCAGCTCGCGGCTGACGATGGCTGCATGACAGGTTCTCCCTCCCCTGTTGCTTATAATGGCAGCCGCTGTTTTCATTACAGGTTCCCAGTCCGGGTTGGTGCTGTCTGACACGAGTATCTCTCCGGGCTCAAACGAAGAAAGATGAGCCACATCGGAAATTACATGGCTTTTGCCACTGGCAATCTTTTCACCGACACCCTTACCTATCGCCAGGATCGCGCCTTTCTTATCCAATCGATAGGTTTCGAGAATATCCATGTCTTTCTGTGACTCAACCGTTTCCGGGCGCGCCTGAACGATGAACAGATCGCCGCTTATCCCGTCTTTTGCCCATTCAATGTCCATGGGTCGGGACTCTCCGGTTTTTCTTGAATAGTGGTCTTCTATCTTGAGCGCGTAGCCGGCCAGCGTCAGAATATCATCCTCTGTAATACAAAACCGTCTACGGTCCGCCTCCGGCACTGCTACGTTTCGCGTGAGCACTTTCGAGTCGCTTATGCCGTAAATCATCTTGATGGACTTTTCTCCAAGATTTTTTCTGATGATGGCCTTGTAGCCTTTTTTGTAAGTCGGTTTGAAAACATAGTATTCATCGGGGCTGACCGTCCCTTGGACAATGTTTTCGCCCAGCCCGTACGATGCAGTAATGAAAACCACATCACGGAACCCCGTCTCCGTATCCATGGTAAACATCACGCCGCTGGTGTCCGAATCGGAGCGTACCATCTTCATAATTCCTATGGACAGGGCGACCTCGAAATGGTCGAAGTTGTTGTCGATGCGATACGATATGGCCCGGTTTGTAAAGAGCGATGCGAAGCATTTGCTGCAGGATTCTCTCAAGGCCGGATATCCCCGTATATTGAGATACGTCTCCTGCTGGCCGGCAAATGAGGCCGTGGGGAGGTCTTCTGCCGTGGCCGAACTACGTACGGCAACATCCGCGTCCGAGCCGTACTCCTCACAGAGCTTGTCATATGCAGTTTCTATTTCAGTCCAGAGGTCATCGGGGATGCCGGCACTCAGGATTAAATCGCGTGCTCTTTTCCCCCGTGTCATAAGGTCATCCAGGTTCGTCTTATCCAGACCCGCCATGGCTTCCTTGAGTTCGTCAAGAATTCCGGCTGATTCGATTACATGCCCGTACGCCTCTGCAGTTACCGCAAACCCATTGGGAATCTTGACTCCCTGGCCCGCAAGCTCACGGTACATCTCCCCTAAAGAGGCATTCTTACCGCCGACAATGGGAATATCTCCAATCTCGATCTCTTCAAACCAGCGGATATATCTCGTATCTTGTCCCATATGACTTCCCCATTCTGTTCCAGAAGGTGAAAAACCGGTCTTCCCTAAACCCTGGGCCGTACCCTGTAATAGCCATCAATACATGTCCTCCGGCGGCATGGCGGGTGCCGAGGGTTTATCTTTCTTTGGCTTTTCAGCCACCATCGCCTCCGTGGTCATGAGAAGACCGGCCACGGACGCCGCATTTTGAAGCGCAAATCGCGTGACCTTGGTCGGATCCACAATGCCGGACTTCATCAGATCCTCATAGGTGCCTGTTTCGGCATTGAACCCAAAACTCCCTTTCCCTTCCCTCACGTGCTCGACCACCACGGAGCCTTCAAAACCGGCATTGTTGGCGATCTGCCTGACGGGTTCTTCAAGGGCCCGTTTGATGAGGTTAGCCCCAAGCTGCTCTTCGCCCGGAAATCGGGCTGTTTCAAGAACTTTCATCGCACGCATATAGGCAACGCCGCCGCCGGGGACAATGCCTTCTTCCACGGCCGCACGAGTCGCATTGAGGGCATCCTCGACCCTGTCCTTCTTTTCCTTCATTTCAGTCTCGGTCGCCGCACCCACGTTGATAACGGCCACACCGCCGATCAATTTTGCCAGGCGTTCCTGAAGCTTTTCCCTGTCATAGTCGCTGGTCGTCTCTTCGATTTGAACCCTAATCTGTTTGACTCGCCCCTCAAGGGCCTTGCGGTCGCCACCCCCGTCAATGATCGTTGTGTTATCCTTGTCCTGCATAATGCGGTTGGCAGTGCCCAGGTCTTCCAGGGTTATCGCTTCCAGCTTGACGCCCAGGTCTTCACTGATCACCCGGCCCCCTGTCAGAATGGCGATATCTTCCAGCATGGCCTTTCGCCTGTCACCAAAGCCCGGGGCCTTTACGGCCGCACAATGCAAAGTTCCTCTCAGCTTATTCACCACCAGGGTAGCCAGGGCCTCCCCTTCCACATCCTCCGCCATAATCAGGATGGGTTTACCGCCTCTTGCGACCTGCTCTAAAATAGGAAGCAGGTCTTTCATGACACTGATCTTCTTTTCGTTTAAAAGGATATAGGGCTCCTCGAGATCAACTTCCATCTTCTCAGGGTCTGTCACAAAGTAGGGACTCAGGTAGCCCCTATCGAACTGCATCCCCTCAACGACCGTCAGAGTGGTCTCCATGACCTTGGCTTCCTCTACGGTAATCACACCCTCCTTGCCCACCTTTTCCATGGCCTCGGCGATAATATCCCCGATAGTGCGGTCGTTGTTGGCCGATATGGTGCCGACCTGAGAGATATCTGTTTTGTCCTTGGTCGGTTTGGATATCCTTTTCAGTTCTTCCACCACCAGATCAACGGCCTTGTCAATGCCCCGCTTGATGGACATGGGATTACCACCGGCGGCCAAAAGCTTGACCCCCTCACGATAGATAGCCTGGGCCAGGACGGTTGCCGTGGTGGTGCCGTCCCCGGCGATTTCGGATGTCCTGGAAGCCACCTCCTTGACCATCTGTGCGCCTATGTTTTCAAACCTGTCGCCCAGATCTATCTCCTTGGCCACGGTTACCCCGTCCTTGCTGATCTTGGGGGAACCCCAGGACTTTTCCAGAAGGACATTTCGCCCTTTGGGTCCAAGGGTTACCTTCACCGCGTCGGCCAGAATATTCACACCTTTCATCATATTCTCTCTTGCGTGTGCTCCATATTTAATCTCTTTCGCTGCCATTTATATGTCCTCCTTCTATCACTTTTCTAGGA
>JARRPY010000315.1:0-3894 GCA_037382425.1 Deltaproteobacteria bacterium | reverse complement strand
GGAAAAATCGAGTTGGGAATGGAGGATGCCAGCCTGGTGCTCGGGGCCGATTATGTGCTGTCGGCCCATGAAAGAGCGGGCCGTGTTTTTGACCCGGTTAAAGAGCGTCTCCGCAAGGCCGGAGGCCGCATTCGAAAAAAGGGGGCGGATTATCTCTACTATGCCCTAATTGACGCCATTGTGGATAACTATTTCGTGGTACTCGAGAAGATGGGAGAGCAAATTGAATTCCTAGAAGAGAAACTCCTAGAAGATCCCACACCTGAGACGTTGCAGCAGATTCACCAGATGAAGCGGGAACTCATTTTTTTGCGCAAATCGGTTTGGCCTCTCAGGGACGTCATCAGCGCCCTTAAAAGGGAAGACTCCGGATTGATTCAGGAAAATACCCAGGCGTATCTACAAGACGTTTACGATCACACCATCCAAGTTATTGATACCGTTGAAACATACCGTGACATGGTCACCAGTATGCTGGACATTTATCTCTCGATGGTGAGCAACCGGATGAACGAGGTCATGAAGGTCCTCACCATTATGGCAACGATTTTTATCCCTATGACCTTCGTTGCAGGTATCTATGGAATGAATTTCGAGTTTATGCCTGAGCTGAAATGGCGCCTGGGATATCCGCTATTTTGGGCCGTGATCATCGCCATCGGTGCAGTCATGATCCTTTACTTCAAAAGGAAGAAGTGGCTTTAAGCGCCCGATGAGGACGGATCTTCATTCCCATCATCACTTTTTTCAGTCTCTTATTCCATATTTATCGAGCAGCGATTGACTGTACTCAGCGCGTCTCCCCGGACAATGATCCCGGGGACATAACTGGCAGGACTCAAAAGCCGTTTCAGTGGTAAAGAAGATGCCGGAGACAGACTTGGTGGGAACCATTAGAAATTGGGGTGTTAAGCGTATACCAATTGCGGCCTCGGCACCGTTCAATAGAGAAAAAAGCGGTTGCTGTTCCTCGATTGGCCAATCGGAGAGCGAGCCAGGACTCAAATGGGAAAGGCATGTAAACCCGAAACGTTCTTTCAAGTGTGTCTCGAGGTATTTCCGCGTCTTGTTCAGTGCCAGATTTCCGATGGCATCGAAATAGTACTTCACCAGCATGTCTTGGGATTCATCCGCCCGGCTCTGAAGTCCGTTTCCGATGGTCGCCACAAATGGAAAGACATTCATGTCTTTCCTCAAATGGTATGCCAGTACGCGACTGCTCAGCAACACCCCATCGACACCCACTGAATGGTCCTGTTTTTCGGTGACAGAGGAAGCCCCGTACACGGCTCTCGGGTGGATCAGATGGAATTCACACTCCAAGAGTCTTTGAACCAGATCCCAATCCGCTTTTTTGAGTTTGGCCTTGACCTCATCGAGGGTTATGAGGACGGGAATACCATCCAGTATCTCCAAATCATCAATCGTCAATGGACAATCCCTACCCCTGGTCCAGGGCCACACCCAATGAATAAACCTTCTGCCGGGCATCATTGAAGACACCGGAGAGATTAAGGGAGTGATTGGCAAACATACTTCCGGGAGACCCGTTGAATACGATCCAGGGTTCAAATCTACATCGATTCAGATCCTCCAGAATCTTGTCGGTCAGTTCAACAGAATTTTTGTCTCGCAAAACCTTGATGAAGTCAATCCGGATGGCCTTGAAGGATTCGTAAAGGGCATAGGCCACCCCCTTGGCATAATAGAAGTTGTTATCGATGTGGTACCAGGGGATATCGATCTTGATGGTTTTAGAGCCCTTGTCACCCTTTTCAGCATTCCCCTCGAGGGCGATGACCTCTTCTGCGCGCCGGGGGGCATTGATTAATCGGGTGTTGACCCCGCCCATGAGGGAGGCGTATTCATTGAGGAGCTGAATCAGGTTGTCCGCCCGCGGATAGAAGTGAGATCTTCCGTTCAATAAATTCTTATAGAATATCCCAAGGTCTTCATAGGCCTTCTCCCATTTACTCTCAGCCGAAGGAAACCACCATTTATACGGATCATTGGAAAGGGCGGTAAAAGCACCTTCGGCCCACGGATCCAGCTTGTCTGTGGTTCTTAAGCGGGAAAGGTTGTCCCTCAAAACGCGGATATTGTACCGAACGACCTCCAACTCTCCAATCTGAAAATTGGGCATGTTGTCCAGGAACACGGTGGGCCAGAAAATATCGTTGGGGAGCCAGTTATCCTCCATATCCTGGATGAGACGCTGATTGACCCGGATAAATGCGGCCCCTTTTACCTTGGTATCCGGTTTTTCCAGGGCCAAAGGCTCGGGCATGCGGGAATTTGTCCACATGACAATCAGAATGAAAACGACGAGTACCACAAGTGCCACACCGATAATAAAACCGTATTTACTGCCGTGATCCTCTCTGTGTGTGTTCATGGTTTCATTCCCCTCATTTTTTTGATCTTGTGGAATTCTGCTTGGCCGTCCTCAAAAGGATCATAGACCATCGCATCGCATGTAGTGGGTAATGTTCGACGGGTTGATCTTAAGAGCCCACAGCTACGGATGTCAAGTGTATCACGCAAGTTTCCTCTTCTCCACATTTGGATGACGATTCGACGCTGACGCTTGCCGGGCGAAATCAAAGAAGATCCTGCCGAGAGGTCTAATGGAAACGCCTAACCGTTTTATTTCACTCAATTAAGGTTTTCTACTTGACCATCTTGAAACATTCACTTATATATAGCACCAACTCGAGAAATGTGCAGGGATAGTGTCAACTGCATCGATAATCAGGATATGAGACGGGGTCGTGGTTAAATCAAGGCCCCTTCTTTTATACACTGAATTAATCTGGCTTTTATCCGCTGAATTTACCGGAGTACACCCCCTATGAACAGATTCAAAGCGATTGTTGGAGGCATAGACGCTCTCAACGAATGGATCGGCCGAGGCGTGGCCTGGGTCACTTTGGGATTGGTGGTTGTCGTATTTGTTGATGTGGTCATGCGGTATCTCTTTAACACCAGTTTTGTTTTTACGCAGGAACTGGAATGGCACCTGTTTGCCTTCATATTTCTCATTGGCGCGGGGTATACCCTCCTGCATGACGGGCACGTGCGGGTGGATATCATCTATCAGCGCGTGAGCCCGAAGGCCAAGGCATGGATCAACTTCATCGGGGTGGTTTTTTTCCTCCTGCCCGGTTGTCTCATGGTTGTCATCACCTCTTGGAAATTCACCCACAATGCCTGGCTCATGATGGAAGGGTCACCGGATCCGGGCGGCATTCCCTACAGATTTCTGGTCAAAGGACTCATTACCGTGGGATTCTCCCTCATCCTGCTGCAGGGTTTTTCCATGGGGGCCCATAGCCTGCTCCAGCTTTTGGGAAAGGAACCCTTTGAAATCAGCGGCGAGGAAGAATCCTGATGGAATACTTAGCCGCTTGGATGTTTCTTGCACTGACCATTTTGTTGATGGCCGGATTCCCGGTCGCCTTCACGCTTCTCGGTACTGCACTGTTCTTCGGCCTCATCGGGTTCGGCTGGTCTTTTTTCGATTTACTTCCCCTACGAATATGGGGCCGGATGACGAACGTCACCCTTATGGCGGTTCCTTTATTTGTTTTCATGGGGGTCATGCTCGAACGCTCCGGGCTTGCCGAAGAGTTGCTGGACACCATGGCTATCCTCTTCGGGCGTCTCCGGGGTGGCCTGGCTATCTCCGTGGTGGTGGTGGGTGCACTTTTGGGTGCCTCTACCGGGATTGTGGGGGCTACCGTGGTCACCATGGGCCTCCTGGCCGTTCCCACCATGCTCAGACGGAATTACCAGAAGGAATTGGCCACGGGAACCGTCATAAGGGTGACGTTCGTCATCCGGCCCCATATTCGTAGGGGAAGTAAATCGAAAAAAGACCAGCCGAACCCGATG
>JARRPY010000314.1:0-5429 GCA_037382425.1 Deltaproteobacteria bacterium | reverse complement strand
ATTGGCCCCAGAGAGGAGATCATCAAAGAGGCCCATGCCATCGCCAAAGAAATCAACGGCTTCATCTACGGGGAGAAGGAAAATGGCGGCACCAACACCCTCTATGTGTCCCCGGTTCCGTTTGAGGAACTCAACCGGGCCATTGAAAAGGGGCCGGGAAAACCGCATTTGAAACCCGTGAAGGACTCCATGGCTCACGCCGACAACCTGGCCAAGGCCATGCTCATCGCACCTGTTGCCGGTGTCGCTGCGGCCGTGGGCAAATTCTACAGCCACACCAAAGGGGCGGTCTCATCAAAGGAGGAGCGCAAATGAAAAACACAGCACGCACACCACTCTCCGGAAGCCGCAGGCTGGTGAAGTGGCTCTACATATTGACATTTGTTGTGATGGCATTCACCGGGTTCGGTCAGATGCCCATATTCAAACGGTACTATGTGTCCGATATCCCGGGCATGGGGTGGGCGGCGGATTTTTATTTCACCCACTACATCCACTACCTGGGCGCCATATTCCTCCTGGCCCTCCTCGCCTATGTGATCGTGGACTACTTTCTTTCGGCCCACCACGATCTGGTATTAACCGGTTCGGCCTACGTGCGGATACTCCTTCTGGCCGGCATCGTGGTGACCGGGATCATCCGGGTGTTCAAGAACCTCCCCGATGTGGCCTTTTCCCCAGGCACTACGATGTTTGTGGATATCTCTCACCTGGGGTTTATGATGCTCTATCTCCTGCTTGCGGCCATATTCCTGGGCGTAAAATCGGGATGGGTCCGCCGGCGCCCGAACTGAGTTGGCCATCCGTCTCGTTCATCCGGGGATCGAGGCCTCCGAAAATGCCTTTCCCGCCGTAAGGGTGATGCGCTTTTAACAACCCAAAACGGAGGGCAATGAATGGATTACTTCACCAACCGCCGGGGAATGAATCGCCGGGAATTTCTAAAATATCAGATAAACGGCATGCTCTGGCTCGGCGCCTCAGGCATGATGTGGCCGGGCAGAAGTCTTGCCGCCGGCCCTCCGGACATTGCGGTGGCCACAGGCGGAACACCCGAGGCGGAGACCCGTGCGGTGGTCAAGATGCTTGGCGGCATCCACGCGTTCGTCAAAAAGGGAGACCGGGTCGTCATCAAACCGAACATGAGTTTTCCGGTTCCCCCGGAACGGGCCTCCAATACCCATCCCAAGGTGGTCAGCACCCTGGCGGCTTTGTGCAAGGAAGCCGGCGCCTCACGGATCATGGTCCTCGACAACCCCCTGGCCGGGGAAGAGCGGTGTCTGGAGGCCTCGGGCATTTACGATGCCTGCAAACCCATCGACGATCAAATGGTGCACATGGTGAATAATTCGGCGCTCTTCCAGGAAATCGATATTCCCGGGGGGGTCAAACTGAAGAAGACCGATGTGATGAAGGAGGTTCTCAAGGCGGACGTGCTGATCGCCGCACCCGTGGCCAAATCTCATTCGGGTGCGGGGGTGAGTCTATCCATGAAAGGCATGATGGGCCTGATCTACAACCGGCGGATCATGCAACGAGGGTGCTGTCCACCGGCGGTCCCGGCGGGCCTGGAAAAGTGCTCAAAAAGGATATGGTCATCGCATCCAGGGATATGGTGGCCGCGGATGCCTATGCGGTCAAGGCATTCGAGTGGTACGGGAAACGGTTTAAGCCTCGCCAGGTAAGGCACATCCGGGAAGCCCATGAAAGAAAACTGGGCCGCATGGATGTGGAAAATCTCACCGTTCAGACGGTCAAGATGTGATCTCCTTCCGAAGATCGATTCAGATCGCCAGCCTCCTCCTTTTCTGCCTCCTCCTGGGGCTGGCGGTCTATTCCTGGTCGTCCACCGCCGGGCTCGATCTCTTCTTGAGGCTCGATCCACTTCTGGTGGCAGGCACGGCCCTGAGCGCGCGCGTGGCCTTTGTGTCTTTTATCCCCGTTATTTTTGTGATTCTCGTGACCCTGGCGGCCGGGCGCATATTCTGCGGATACATCTGCCCCATGGGCACCACCCTGGACGGCGCGGACGCCGCCGCCGGACACAGGAAAAATCATACCCCGCCGCCGGCATCCCTCAAACGCATCAAATATCTGGTCCTGGCAGGGATCGTCTCTGCGGGCATCCTGGGGGTTTCCTTTGTTTTCATGGCCTCTCCCCTCTCCCTCATCACCCGTTTTTACGGGCTTGTGGTGAATCCGGCGCTGTCCCTGATCATGGATCGATCGCTTGAAGTGATACGCCCTCTGGCCGACCACCTGGACCTGCGCACGCTCACTTACGCCCAGATCCGTTCCATCCGCTTTGCCACCCAGTTTTTCATTTTGGGATTTTTCGCGGTTCTGGGGCTCATGGCCCTCTGGTCTCCCCGCTTCTGGTGCCGGTACCTGTGCCCTTCCGGTGCGCTCTTGGCATTATGTTCGATAAAACCGTGGATTCGTCGGCGGGTGTCCGATGATTGCACCCAGTGTGGCGCATGCGTCAAATCGTGCCCCATGAACGCGATTCCCAAAGATCACCCAGGAGAAACCCGTCATCAGGAATGTATTGTGTGCCTTACTTGTCAGCGGGTCTGTCCCGTGGACGCCATCCGATTTTCGACTCAACCCCATGCGGCGGGGCGAACACCCAACCGGTTCTCACCGACCCGGCGGCAACTCATTTTCTCGGGCATCGGCGGTGCAGCCACGGCCATGGTCGGCCTGAGTGGTCTTTCCTCTCCCATGGCCAAATCCGCGGAAGGGGTGGTGGCACCGGCCGGGCTCATCCGCCCACCCGGTGCATTGCCGGAAAAGGCATTTTTGTCCCGGTGCGTTCGATGCGGGGAGTGCATGGCGGCGTGTCCCACCAACACGCTACAGCCCATCTGGTTTGATGAAGGGTTTATGGGCATCTTCAGTCCGGCAGTCACGCCGAGGCGGGGATATTGCGATCCCAGGTGTCATCGATGCGCCGACGTGTGTCCCACCCGTGCCATCAACCGTATCTCGGGGACGGAACGGATCTGGGCCAAGACCGGTACCGCTGTGATCCACAGGCAGAAGTGTCTGGCCTGGGAGCACCAGAAACCGTGCATGGTCTGTGATGAGGTCTGTCCCTATGACGCCATTCAATTTAAGAAAGAAAAAGGAAATCCAGTGGCGGTTCCCCATGTGATAGAGAATAAGTGTGGGGGCTGTGGATACTGTGAATATTATTGTCCGGTGCAAAACCAGGCGGCCGTCGTGGTCACGGCCATGGGCGCCATCCGTCCGGACCGCGGGCGTTACGAGGAAACGGGCAGAAGCCGGGGGCTCACCTTGACCCTGAAGCCCAAATCCCGGGCGCCCTCCGGTCATGCCCCATCCCCCGGTACCATACCCGAGGGCTTTGCGCCCGGGTTCGACGAACTTTCGAAGTGAGGGAACAACTGATGATAGAGGAGTGTGTAGAGATCATCCGCAAAGGCGACAGGAACGGTAACGGCATGCTGATCCGTATCCACCTCCCGTCAGGCATCGAGATTTTGGGACTCCCCACGGAGAATGCATACGGCGGCGGCTGGGACCTCGGGCCCACCTGGAATTATCTCGTGTTGGACGATCCGCCGTTTCTGGTGGATACGGGAAGATTGGGAATGGGGCGACACCTCCTCGATATGATCGCCTACGCCGGGCTGTCGGCAAAAGACATCGCCTTTGTCATGGTCACTCACGGCCATGAAGACCACGATGGGTCCCTCTTTGACATCACCGCATCCACGGGGGCACCCGTCAAGGGCCATTTCATATATGACCGGCTGATCCGGTACTATCCGGATCGGGCCGCCACCCGGATGCAACAAAAGTTCCCTGCTTTGTGCTGGCGGTGCTTCATGCCCGAATCCTATTCGGACAAGAATTGCCGGGAGTACCAGGAGACCCGCAGCCGGCTCACCATCGAGGCCCTCCAAGAAGACCCGCAACGGTTGAGCCGAAACACCCTGGCCCATCATGTGCCCGGCCACAGCCCCGACGCCCTGGCGATTTTTGTGGGAAAAGAGGCGATCCTCGTGGGGGATACCGTGCTCCCGGACATCACGCCCTGGCCGTCACAGGAGGCGTTTTATGATCCGGTCAAAAGCATTCTCACCCCCGAATACCCCACTTCCGATGCCGTGTTCGGCCTCCGTGCCTACATCCGATCCCTCAAAAAGCTCAAGACGCTCGGAGCCGAAAATGGGAATCTCCTGGTGCTTCCCGGGCATCGCCTCTATTATCATGATAGGTGGAACGGCCTCGATCTGAGCCGGAGAATCCATGAACTCATCGACCATCATATTCAGCGCTGTGGGGCGATTTTGACCATCCTGGAAGGTGGTGTGAAAAGTGTAGGCGACATCGCGGTACAGCACTTCGATGCATCACTCCTCAAGGGATTGGGCAGATTGATGGCCGAAAACGAAGTCATCAGCCATTGCGAACTCTTATGCGCGTGCGGGGATGTCGTGGTGACGGCGAAGGGCGAATATGAGGCCACCGGCCATATGAATTTTGAGTCGAAGATTCGGGCCTTGGGGCCCGACACATAGCCGGTGGGCGACACGGTCCGCTGGTCATACGCCGATGGTCATCCGGCTTTCCATATCTTGCGGTGGATAGTGCCGAGGCTCCGATAATTTATGACGTTTTCCTTTGATACGCCTTCCGATCATTTTGGCCGACGCCCTCAGGAGCAAATACCCGAGTCTGTCTTCCCGATCAAAGAGGTCGCGAAGCGCCGACTGCCGCCAGTGAAGAAAGCGAGCGTCTTCTTCGCATCTTCCGTGGGCCGTATACTTCGAAAGTCCTGCCAGGGACGAACAGCCCACCCCCATGCCGGGACTTACGATCTCGGTATCAATGGTGCCATCAGGGTGCTCGAATTCAAGGATCACCTTGCCGTCTTTGATGATGTAGAAATCCTCTGCCGGATCTCCTTCATGAAAAAGATATTCTCCTTTTCCTGCGGTGGTCACATCACCGATCGCCGCCAGGTTTTCCACCATCTGTCTGCTCAGCGGCGTAAAGATGGCGACCTTCTGCATCTCTTTTTGAGGAATCATTCTTGTCACCCCCTCCCGGAAAAATGCCGGTCCGGACCCTATTAATGGTCACACTTTTTCCAATTTCCCGGCCACGCGAGCATTGAGAGACATGGCACATGCTTTCATCATCATATAACCGAGACGATTCTCTTGATTGAACAAGTGACGAAGGGTCGATTGAGACCAACACAGCAATTTGCAAGGCGTTTCGCACCTGGCATCGGACATATATTCTCTCAAGCCTGCAATTGCCGAGCACCCCACGCCCATTCCCGAACCCACCGTCTCGGTAAGGACCGACCCATCCTCCTGTTTAAACTCCAAAGCGACCTTGCCGTCCTTGACGATGAAGTACGACTCGGCACGATCTCCGTCTCGGAAAAG
>JARRPY010000313.1:0-6362 GCA_037382425.1 Deltaproteobacteria bacterium | reverse complement strand
ACTTCGGTTTGCCAAAGAAACAACCAGCATCTGTTGCTATTGTGCGGTTGGCTGCGGTGTGATCTGCAGCACCGGAGAAGCGGGAGCAGGGAAAATTATCAACATCGAGGGAGACCCGGATCATCCGATCAACGAAGGGGCCCTTTGTGCCAAGGGGGCGGCGCTGAGTCAGTTGGCCAACAATGAGAGCCGAGTGACAACCCCGCTCTACCGCGCGCCTTACAGCACCCAATGGCAGAAGGTATCCTGGGACTGGGCCTTCTGGACCATTGCCAAACGGGTCAAGAAGAGTCGGGATGAGAGTTTTCAGAAGAAAAACGCCAAGGGCCAGGTGGTCAACCGCACGACCGCGATCGCCAATGTGGGGAGCGCCGCTCTGGACAATGAGGAATGCTGGATGATACAGGCCCTCATGAGGGCGCTCGGGCTGGTCTATATTGAGCACCAGGCCCGTATCTGACACAGCGCCACGGTTGCGGCTCTGGCAGAGTCGTTCGGACGCGGCGCGATGACCAATCACTGGATCGATATTGGAAACAGTGATTGCATATTGATCATGGGGTCGAATGCGGCGGAAAATCATCCCATATCTTTCAAATGGGTGACCGCCGCCATGAAGAATAACAAGGCCCCGTTGATCAGTGTGGACCCGAGGTTTACGCGGACCTCTTCGAAGGCGGACATCTATGCGGCCCTGAGATCCGGGACCGATATCGCCTTTCTGGGCGGTATGATGAACTATATTTTGAATAACAACAAATACTTTGAGGAGTATGTGGCCCAATATACCAACGCGTGTTTTATTGTGGCCGACTCCTACAGCTTCAACGACGGGCTCTTTTCCGGTTATGATCCCAAGAAGCACAAATATGACAAGAGCCTGTGGGCCTTCGTAAAAGATACCAAGGGAATTCCCGAAAAGGACCACACCCTTCAGAATCCCCGATGCGTGTTCCAGCTTCTCAAAAAACAATACAGCCGCTACGATATGGATACGGTATCCGCCATCACCGGGACGCCCAAAGCGGATCTTATGAAAGTCTATGAGACCTATGCCGCCACAGGAGTCAAGGGGAAGGCGGGGACCATCATGTATGCCATGGGCTGGACCCAGCATACGGTGGGGGTCCAGAATATTCGAGCCATGGCCATGATCCAACTTCTTTTGGGAAACATGGGCGTGGCCGGAGGCGGTGTCAATGCGCTGAGAGGAGAGTCCAACGTGCAGGGCTCCACGGATCACTGTATCCTGTTTCACATCTGGCCGGGATATCTCAAGACTCCGAAGGCGTCCCAGCCCACTTTGGCGGCCTATAACAAGGCATATACCCCTCACACCAATGACCCCCTGAGTGCCAACTGGTGGGGGAACTATCCCAAATATTCGGTGAGTCTCCTTAAATCCTTTTTCGGTGAAAAGGCCACCCCGGCCAACGATTTCGGCTATAACTGGTTGCCCAAACTGGACGACGGCAAGAGCTATTCCTGGCTCGATCTGTTTGACGCCATGTATCGGAATGAGTTTACCGGCTTTTTTGCCTGGGGCCAGAATCCCGCGGCCTCGGGGGCCAATGCCAACAAAAACCGGGAGGCCATGGCCAACCTGGACTGGATGGTTAACGTCAATATCTTTGACAACGAGACCGGTTCTTTTTGGAAAGGCCCGGGCATGGACCCGAAGAAGATCAAGACCGAGGTCTTTTTCCTCCCCTGTGCGGTGTCGGTGGAAAAGGAAGGGTCCATCACCAATAGCGGCCGTTGGATGCAGTGGCGATACAAGGCGGCCAACCCGCCCGGAGACGCCCTGCCGGACGGCCAGATCCTGATGGAGCTGGGCAAGAAGATCAAGTACCTGTACCGGAAGGACGAAGATGCGGTTTTCCCGGAGCCGATCCTGAATCTGAAATGGGATTATTCATCTCACGGCGAGTTTGATGCCCACAAAATGGCCAAGGAGATCAACGGCTATTTCCTCAGGGATGTGACCATCAAAGGCAAGCATTTCAAGAAAGGCGACCTGGTGCCCAGTTTTGCCTATCTCCAGGCAGACGGTTCCACCAGCAGCGGCAACTGGCTGTACTGTAACTCCTACACCGAGAAGGGAAACATGGCGGCCAGACGGAAACGGGAAAAATCCGGTATCGGCCTCAACCCCGAATGGTCCTGGTGCTGGCCGGTCAACCGCCGGATTATCTACAATCGGGCCTCGGTGGACCTGATGGGAAAACCCTGGGACAAGGAACATCCGGTCATCGAGTTCAAGGGAGAGGTCAAGGACGGCAAGTACGTGTCCAAGAAGTGGGTCGGCGACGTGCCGGACGGGGGCTGGTATCCCATGAAGAACCCGGATGGATCCGATCGGACCGACACCAAGTACCCCTTTATCATGAAGCCGGAAGGGCATGCCCGCGTGTTCGGTCCGGGCCTGGCGGACGGGCCGTTTCCCGAGCATTATGAACCCATGGAATGTCCGGTGGACAAGAACCTCCTCTCGGATCAACTGGTCAACCCGGTGGCCACCAAGTATGCCACCAAGATGGACATCTACAAAACCTGTGATCCCCAGTATCCATTTGTGGGGACCACCTACCGGGTCTGTGAACATTGGCAGACCGGTGTGATGACCCGTTGGCAACCGTGGCTCCTGGAGGCCGAGCCCCAGCTCTTCGTGGAAATGAGTCCCCAGCTCGCAAAGATGCGCGGGATCAAGAACGGAGAGAAGGTTATTGTGGAATCGCCCCGTGGCCAGGTCGAAGCGGTCGCGGTGGTAACCATCCGGTTCAAGCCCTTCAAGATCCAGGGAACTGAGGTACACGAGGTCGGTCTCCCATGGCACTTTGGATGGGTACACCCCAAGAACGGCGGCGATTCAGCCAATCTGCTGACCCCGTCTACGGGCGACCCCAACACCCGGATACCCGAAACCAAGGCCTTTATGGTCAATGTGAAAAAGATGTAAAGGAGGTGATCTGATGAGTGGAAAGGCGTTTTTTATCGATACCACAGTATGTACCGCGTGCCGGGGCTGTCAGATTGCCTGCAAGCAATGGAACCAGTTACCCGCAACCCAAACAGAGAACTGGGGGAGCATGCAGAACCCCAAAGACCTGTCCTTTTACACCTACAAACTGATCCGGTTTTCCGAACACATGGGTCCTGACGATAAGCCCGTGTGGTATTTCTTTGCGGATCAATGCCGCCATTGTGTAGTGCCGCCCTGTCAGGAGGCGGCTGAGGCCACTGCTCCGGGCGGGATCAATATTGACAGTCTGACCGGTGCGGTGCTCTACACGGACAAGCTCAAGAAGGCCAATGCCGAGGAGGTGAGAGAAGCTTGCCCCTTCGACATCCCGAGGGCCCAGAAAGGGACCGGGTACATGGCCAAATGCACCATGTGTGTGGAGCGGGTTCATAACGGGCTCCTGCCGGCCTGCGTCAAGACCTGTCCCACCGGTGCCATGAATTTCGGCGACCGGGACAAGATGGTGGCGTTGGCCAAAAAGCGCCTGGGCGAAGTGAAATCTAAATTCCCCAAGGCGAGCGTGAGCGGACTCGAAGACCTCCGGGTTTTCTATCTCCTGGCGGATAAGCCGGATAAGTACTATATGTTTGCCAGCGCGGAGTCGGCGCCCAAAGGGATGGACCGGAAGATGGCGCTTAGAAAGATCGGGAGATCACTGAGGGATCTCTCAAGGGAATGGCAGCTGCTGAATAAGCTGGCTGGTTAACGGCCGGATAAGGCTGCACGGATGGACAGATGAAAAAAACGGCCCTTTTTGGCAATAGCGGTGTCGGACTCAAATTGAACATTTTTAAAAGGTCGCGTGGCATCTATTTGAGAAGGGACTGGTTGTCATGAAAAATATAATTTCATACGTGTTGTGCGCCATATTGGTCCTGATTGGCTTTCCGATTTGGACCTGTGCGGCAGAGGAAATTCCGAAGGCGGGAGAGGAATTCCCAAATCTTATCCTGCCGGTTCCAGAAGCGGCATCCCAAAAGGCTTACCTGGGTATAACGGAAGGAAATACCTTCAAATTGTCTCAGATCAAGGCGGACATTCTCATTCTCGAAATCTTCAGCATGTATTGCCCCCACTGCCAGCGGGAGGCAAAAGACGTCAATCGTGTGTTTGAACTGATCGAGGGAGATCCAAAGCTCAAAGGCAAGATCAAGTTAATCGGTCTGGGGGCAGGGAATTCCGCTTTCGAGGTCGATGTGTTCCGAAAGAAGTATAGCGTGCCGTTCCCTCTTTTTCCGGATCAGGATTTTTCTCATTACAAGCGTTTCGGCAAAGTGAGGACGCCCTATTTCTTTTTTATGCGACTCAAGACGGATGGGACCTGCCGGGTTTTCTACACCAAATTGGGGAGCTTGGATGGCGCCGAACGATTCTTGAAGGAGGTTGTCAGTAAGTCGAAGAGATGAGGGAGGTGCGAATCTTAAACCAGGCGAAATCACGAGTGATGATTAGGAAAAGGGGATGAGCAGATGAAACGCCTATTTTTCGTTCTTTTAGCTGTCTGGGGAGTAGCCCTGTTTCCGTGTTTATCCGGTTATGCCGGGTCTGCGGCCTTCGAAAACCGGATCTATGATCCCGGCCAGCTCAAACCGGTGGACAGCACGACACCGTTGAAGGTGGGGGACCGGGCCCCCGATTTTACGCTCCCCGCTGTCTCGGGTGACCCTGTGACCTTAAGCCAGTTCAAAGGCAAGAAGAACGTGGTGATCTCCTTTGTGCCGGCTGCGTGGACCCCCGTATGCTCGGATCAGTGGCCGGGGTACAATATTGTCAAGGACCTCTTTGATAGTCATGATGCCGTTCTCTTGGGAATTACCGTGGACAACATCCCCACGCTTTTTGCCTGGACCCGAGAAATGGGGGGTGGGGTTTGGTTCCCGGTTCTTTCCGACTTTTGGCCGCACGGAGCTGTGGCGAGGAAATACGGTGTGCTGCGCACGGACGGCATGTCGGAGCGGGCCCTATTTGTGATAGACAAACAAGGAATCATCCGATTTATCGATGTCCATGACATCAATCAACGACCCCCTCTCGACACACTGGTAAAAGAACTCGGCAGGCTTTCAAAATGAGTCCGATACCCTGGTATTTTAATACGGATCGGGCCCGCAATCAAACGGGATCGTCGTATCCAGGTTCGCGTTTCCATGAACCCGAGGCTCATGCTTCCAACGGGTACCCGGTCGGGAAGGTGGTAATCGAAGGGATCGTCGATGCGCTTCTGTGAGCTGGCGAGCGCTTTCTTCTGTCTCATCTTCGTTCCCTAAGGGTAGATAATATCTAATGATCCCATATATTGTGGTAGGGGTAAATTAGGTTCTGAGCTGGCCACATAGGCGGCTTTTCAATTTTTTCCACGAGATTTTGGGTTCTATAGAAGAAAACGATCCACGTCTGAGATATTTTGGCTTTGGAAGCCGTATGCGAATCTCTACCACGCAGCCACGGATTGCTGAATATCAAAATGTTTTAGAGCCAATCATGTTTTTGCATTTTCCTATGAAACCCGGTAGAATAAAAACATTGGTGTTTGGTTTTTAAAAATTCATCAATTCTCAGGAGGACTGAAAATAGGATTTATCATTTAAAAATGGACAAAATTCACTATTTTTCATGTAAATCAGTCACTTTTATTGGCGGTCCCCCGATTTCTTTACATTTGGGAGGTTCACCCCGCTCCCTTTGGAATTTATCAACTCAAAATAACCGCTTTTTCGAGTGGAGGAAAAAATGAGGGTCGAAGAAATCAAGGCAGCCATAGAAAGACTTCCTGGAGCGGACTTCGTCGAGATCAGGAAATGGGTCGCTGAAAAGGACTGGCACATGTGGGATCTAGAACTGGAAGCGGATTCGAAAACAGGAAAACTGGATTTTCTTGTCAAAGAAGCTTTCGATGAGAAGCATAAGGGCAGCTTAAAGGACCTTTAGATGTATAGAACAACCAGTCGTTTCTGGAAATGCTTCCATAAACTCCCTCTGGAGGCACAAAAAGTCGCCAAAGAAAACTTCTCTCTTCTCAAAAGAGATCCCCAGCACCCGTCTATACACTTCAAGAGGGTGGGCAAGTTTTGGTCTGCAAGGATAGGGCTAGACCACAGGGCGCTTGCAGTCGAGGACGGCTCTGATTTAATTTGGGTATGGATCGGCTCACACGATGAATACCAGAGGCTGTTAAGGTTTTCCTACTGAGAATAGACTATTTTGATTTCCTGACTTTAATGGCATATCACCTTAAACGGCGCCTTCCAAATACTGCTGAATCTATCACTCATCTCTAAATTCACACTAACTCGTATTGAAACGCCAAAACGAGTGAGTCTTTTATGAATTCCTCAACTAG
>JARRPY010000312.1:0-5131 GCA_037382425.1 Deltaproteobacteria bacterium | reverse complement strand
GGCCGCCTCTTTTACCCTGGAGAAGCTGCAGATTGAACTCATGCTGGAAAAGTTTCGCGCCCTCGTCGCAGACGTGGAAGCAGCGGAGAAGGAGGTAGCGGAATGCATGCTCCAGGCAGGAGGCAAGTCCATCTCCTATCTAAACAAATGTATCGCCAAGCTTCCTAAAACGGCCAAGGACAATTACGCGGTCAAATCCCTCGGCCTGAAAAAGAGTGAAGTGATGTTGCTCAAGGCCAAAGCGGACAGGGCGCTGGCCGTGATCGAGGACGCCAAAGAACGGTCCAACATGACGCCGAGACAACTGAAGGCAAAACTGAAAAAGGTCGAGGGGAGTCTGGAAAAGGCAAACAAGGCCAAGGCCGAACTGATTCAGGCAAACTTGAGGTTGGTGGTAAGTATCGCGAAAAAATACACAAACCGAGGGCTCATGTTTCTTGATTTGATTCAGGAAGGCAATATCGGCCTGATGAAAGCCGTGGATAAATTTGAATACCAGCGCGGCTACAAATTCAGCACCTATGCCACCTGGTGGATCCGACAAGCCATCACGAGGGCCATCGCGGATCAGGCCCGAACCATCCGAATCCCGGTTCATATGATCGAAACCATCAACAAACTCATGCGGACGTCGAGATACCTGGTTCAGGAACACGGCAGGGAACCCACCTCCAAAGAAATCGCCGAGAAGATGGAATTTCCATTGGAGAAAGTCAGAAAGGTGTTGAAGATCGCAAAAGAACCCATATCCCTCGAAACACCCATTGGAGAGGAGGAGGACAGTCACCTGGGGGATTTCATAGAAGACAAGAACATCCTGTCCCCCGGTGATGCGGTGGTCAATTTCGGCTTGGCCGAGCAGACCCGGCGGGTCCTCACCACATTGACGCCGAGGGAGGAAAAGGTGCTCCGGATGCGTTTCGGGATCGGTGAAAAGGCCGACCACACGCTCGAAGAAGTGGGCCGTGATTTTTGTGTGACCCGTGAGCGAATCCGACAGATCGAGGCGAAGGCGCTCAGAAAGCTCAGACACCCGAGCCGAAGCAGAAAGCTGAAAAGCTTCATGGAAAGCTGACGGAACGACATGCGGCTAAGATCAGCGACGTCACATTTTTGCTTGACAAATTTTTGAGGCACCCGCATGTTAACTTAGCTATTTTCTTGAGGGCCCATAGCTCAGCTGGAAGAGCCACCGGCTCATAACCGGTAGGTCCCTGGTTCGAACCCAGGTGGGCCCACCAAACTCGACTATGCTTTTAATAACACTTTTTAGACCGGTTTTTCTTAAATTTGTCGTAAAGCACCATTGGTAACGATGCTGACCCGAAGGGCGTATCCTTTGATAAGGATACGCCCTTCGCCTTTTTGGAGACATTTAGAGACCTTTGAAGCGGAACCCCCACATGTCTGTTCAAGTGAGGCATTTTATCGAGCTAGTGGAAACCGTTGCACCGGCTGCTCTTGCGGAGTCCTGGGATAACCCGGGTCTTCAAGTAGGCATCTCGACCGCACAAGTTCGGCGGGTGCTGACTGCCTTGGATCCAACCCTTGGCGCGGTGCGCGCCGCCATGTCGCACAAGGCCCAGATTCTTTTCACTCACCACCCGTTGATTTTTCAGCCGGTCTCCAGGATCGAGAGCACCGCATTTCCCGGAAATGTCATTTGTGAAGCCCTCAAAGGGGGAGTCAGCATCGTATCGGCCCATACCAATCTTGATGCGGCCCAAGGCGGCATCAATGATATGCTGGCGGAGCTTCTGGGACTTGAAAATGTGTCGGTTCTGAGTCCCGTCGACGATTCAAATCGGATCGGCCTCGGGCGAATCGGAAATCTTCCCCAGCCGATACCGATCGCCCGCTTTGCTCGAAACGTGAGTCAGACACTCGGGACCGGGGCACTGAAAAGGGTGGGAGAGGAAAATCGACAGATTCATCGCGTCGCCGTGGTGGGAGGGTCGGGTGGAAGCCTGATTAAAACCGCCCACGAAAAGGGCGCCGATCTACTCCTCACGGGCGATGTGGGTCATCATGCGGCGTTAGAGGCCGCGACCCTCGGACTCGCCCTTCTGGACGGCGGTCATTTTGCCACGGAAAAGGCGGCATTCACCCGGTTTTCTAGATATCTGGCGGCCAGATGCCAGACAACGGGCTGGACCCTTGAATTTAAGAGCCATGAGGACGAAGCCGATCCCATGATATGGGAAACATGATGACAACAAGCCTAAACAAAAATAGAGGTAGGACGTTTTGGAAGAAAACATGAGGCTTTTGATAGCCATCCAGGATTGTGACAGCCGGATTATGGATATTCGTGCCAAACAGGCGGCCGGGCCTAAGCGTATCGAGGCACTGAGGCAGGAAATAGAAACCTTGGAAAACACCCTGAATGAGGACCTGGAACAGCTCAAGCTTAGTGAGCATACGGTACGGGAGACCGAACGGACGGTTGAGGATCTTGAGGATCGCCTCAAGAAAGCCAATGCGAAACTCGCCAATATCAGTTCAAACAAGGAGTACAAGGCGGCCCTCAAAGAAATGGAAGAACTAAAAAAGGAAAAAATGCGTCTCGAGGACCAACTGATTGATGCCATGGAAGGGATTGAGGCCCTGAAAGGCCGATGTAAGGCGAGTGAGAAAGATGTGGCCGAGGGGAAACGACAGTTCGAACGGGATCGTGACGCCGTTCTCAAGGAACAGACCGTACTGAAGGAGGAACTCGAGACCTTTCAGGACAAAAAGGCGCGTTTTTCCGAGGACATTGACGTTGAGATCCAAAGGCGGTATGATTACCTTAGAGAAAAAAGGGGCGGCCTGGCGGTAACACCGGTGGTCAAAGGGGTTTGTCAGGCGTGCCATCTCGGCATCCCGCCCCAGACATTCAACGAGTTGATCCGGGGAGATGCCCTCATGAAATGCCCCAACTGCTCGCGCATTATCTATTGGGGTGAGGACGAAGGCCTTCAGGAGGATAATCTGACCGTCTAAATTTACCGCATGTCGTAGCGGGACAGATGACCGCCGCCTCGCACATAAGCGAGGGGGAGGAAAGTCCGGGCTCCGCAGGACAAGACGCTGGGTAACACCCAGTCTCGGCAACGGGCAGGAAAGTGCAACAGAAAGGATACCGCCAGGCACTCGGTCACCCATCAACACACCAAAGATCCGAATTTAGACCGAATCCGTAAGGAACGGGTACGCTCGAAAAATTTCTGGTATGGGACCGAGTGCCTGGGAAGGGTGAAAGGGTGAGGTAAGAGCTCACCAGCCCCGTCGGTGACGACGGGGGCTCTGCAAACCCCGTCTGGAGCAAGACCAAATAGGGGAACGCTTGAGGATGGTCCGTCCGAGTTCCCGGGTAGGTTGCTCGATCTCGACGGTAACGTCGAGGCTAGATGAATGGTCATCATCTCAAAGGCGGGTGACCGCTTTGAGGCACAGAACCCGGCTTATGGCCCGCTATGACATGCTATAACCTTTCGTCCATCCGAAGAGACTTTTGAAAATAGGAAAGTGGAGGACCGTCGAATTCCATGTTCGTTATCGGCAATTTCTTGGGTGCTGCGGCCAAAATCATCGATATCGCGTTGACCCTGTATATGTGGATCATTATCGCCCGCGCGGTCATTTCCTGGGTCAATCCCGATCCGTTTAACCCCATCGTTCGGTTTCTGACCAATGTGACCGAACCTGTGCTCTACCAGATCAGAAGACGCCTGCCGCTGAACTTCGGGGGATTCGATTTCACCCCGATTCTCGTGATCCTGGCCATCATCTTCATTCAATCTTTTCTGGTGACCAGCCTTGCACAGATGGCGACCAGACTCGGCTGAAGTCTATAAAATCAAGCTGACGGCTCCCCCTGTGGAGGGGAAAGCGAACAAGGCCCTCATCCGACTGATCGGCAAGAAACTGGGACTGCCCAAGAGAGACGTGCACATTTCATCCGGAGCGCACTCGAAGCTTAAATCTTTAACCATTCAAGGTCTGACCGCAGAAGCCATCGAAAGGTTGCTCGCTGGTGATTGACCTCTATTTCATATTCGAAAGCTTGAAATAAAACAGACCAAAACACACAAAACGAGGATGACGTGGGAAACACAGCACTGATTATCGGCATCTCCGGCCAGGACGGGGCTTACTTGGCCTCGGCGCTTTTGAAAAAGGGGTATCGCGTCGTGGGCTCTTCCCGGGATGCCCAGTTATCGGGTTTTAAAAACCTCGTCAAGCTGGGCATACGCGACAAGGTCGAACTGGAATCTCTATCGCTAAAGGAATTTCGCAGTGTGCTCCAGGTCCTCAAAAAAGTCCGGCCCGACGAGGTCTTTAACCTCGCCGGTCAGAGTTCTGTGGGACTCTCCTTTGACCAGCCGGTGGAAGCCTTTGACAGCATCAGTATCGGCACATTGAACCTCCTGGAGGCCATTCGCTTTCTGGAAGATCCCATCAGGCTCTATAACGCCGCTTCCAGCGAATGCTTTGGAAATACCGAGGGAAGGGCGGCCGATGAAACCACACCCTTTCACCCCCGAAGCCCCTATGCCGTGGCAAAATCCGCGGCCTTCTGGCATGTGGCCAATTACCGCGAGGCCTATGGTCTCTATGCCTGTTCCGGGTTACTCTTCAATCATGAATCTCCGCTAAGACCCCGGCGCTTCGTCACCCGGAAAATCGCCGATGCAGCCTGTCGAATCGCACGCAAAGAGTTCGAAAGCGTCACGCTCGGGAACATCGCTGTGCAGCGGGACTGGGGATGGGCCCCCGAATACGTAGAGGCCATGTGGCTGATGCTGCAGCAGGAAGAACCGGACGATTACGTCATTGCCACAGGGGAGACCCATCGGCTGTCGGAATTTGTGAAGGAGGCGTTCGCCGCGCTTGATTTGAACTGGAAGGACCATGTCAAGACCGATAACGCGCTCTACCGACCCACGGACATATTGACCGCGAGAGCAAATCCCGAAAAGGCGGCTCGGAAACTTAACTGGCGAGCCAGGTACAAGATGCGCGATGTGGCACGGATGATGGTGGAAGCGGAGATGAACCATCAAGCATAGGAGTCATTTATGAAAAAGGCACTGATCACCGGCATCACGGGTCAGGACGGGGCCTATTTGGCCGAGTTGTTGCTCAA
>JARRPY010000311.1:0-3901 GCA_037382425.1 Deltaproteobacteria bacterium | reverse complement strand
GTTCCAGACACAGGTGCACACCGGCTACCTGGTATTATTGAGATCACGCGCGGTCTTTTCCCTATTTGCATTCCGGAGTTGTTTCACCACCTGCATCGGCATGGTCTGGGCATTTCTCCCATTGCTGGCCAGCAACAGGCTGAATCTTTCGAGTTCGGCCATCGGCATCGTCGTAATGATCAACGTCTTCGTGAGCGGCCTGCTGCAGGTGCCCATGGGATATCTCGCGGACAGGTACAGTAAAAAAACATTGATCATCGGCGGCGGTTTGGCGGGCATCCTGGCCATCCTCTACCTGAACCACGCATCATCTTTGGCCCAGCTCCTTCTGGCCAATGCCCTATTTGGTCTGTCGGGCGGCATATCCTTTCCCGCCATCATGGCAGCGGGTGTCATCGAGGGGAGACGCCATGGCGCCATGGGTGCCGTCATGGGCATCTTGGCGCTGGGGCATAGCCTGGGGATGCTGGCGGGACCCCTACTTGCCGGAGGTCTCCTTGATTTTTTCCCTCGCATTCCCATATTCTGGGTTGGAGCCGGTATCATCGGGTTGGGCACGGTCATCACCTGCATCGATGCCCCCGGCCCACCAAAGGAGGTGTAAACCATCATGCCCAAGGAAGGCGGGAAAGAAAAAGACGTCCCTCGCAAGAAGAAATCACCGGCGACACGTACGTCCGACACGGAACCCTTCGGCGCATTTGAGGTGCAGATGTTCCCTTCCCACGTGGACAGCCCGTCCCACCCCTACGCCGATCAACTCAAGGAAATGTTGGAGGAGGTGGCCGGGGAATATGGGTGCAGGCTACTTTCTTTTGGTGTTCGAAAAGGCACCGTGACCTTTTCCTTTGACAGTGATGCATTAAATGCCGACATCCTGAGGATCATCCAAGGTGAAAGCGACCGTTAACCTGGGCCAGGTAAGTCTCATACTGGTTCAACCCCATATCCCGGAGAATATAGGCGCCGCCGCCCGTGCCATGAACAACATGGGATTAAGCCGACTGGTGCTGGTGGATCCCCAGAATTACGACCTATCCCGTGTACGCAAGACAGCCACGGCCGGTTCCATTCATCTCGTGGAGGAAATGGCCGTGTACGGGGATCTGAACGAGGCACTCGACCCCTACCACTATGTGGTGGGAACCACCGCACGTACCGGCGCCTCTCGCCCCGCCATGAGCAATCCCCGCACCCTGGCCCACGACCTCATCCCCTTGTCTTTAGACAACCGGGTCGCCATCCTATTCGGACCGGAAGACCGGGGCCTTTCCAACGAACAGCTTCAATACTGCCACACCATCGTCCGAATCCCCACCGCCCCCTTCTCCTCCCTGAACCTTGCCCAGGCGGTTCTCATCATCTGCTACGAAATGTTCCTTGCCGGAAGAGAGGACCGGCCGGCATCCGTTCCCCGCCTGGCCAGCACCTTTGAACTGGAAGGGATGTATGAACATATAAAAAGCGTGGCCACGACCATCGGATTCATTGATCCGCAAAATCCGGAACACTGGATGCGCAACATTCGCCGGTTTCTGTCCAGATATCGGTTGCGGGCCCGGGAGACACGGATCATTCGGGGGTTTTGCCGTCAGATCGACTGGTATACGAATCAGTTTGAGAAGGATGAAAAAAAGATGGAATAGCGTGCGAGGTTGACCTAATCCAGGAGCGCCTCCCAGTCTATGGCCTTGAATGTTTCGTGGAGCATATGGTCGTCCACCACGGTATGGAAATCCAGGTCAAGGAAATAGGTTTCTGCCACACGGCGCACCTTATCAATTGGGATCACTTCGTCCTTACTGCCGTGATATACCGTGACCGGCAGCGAGATCGGGTGAATGCTTTCGGGGGCGGCATCCAAGACGTGTATGGCCGGGGCCAGGAGCACAAGCCGCTTTACGGCGGATTCATTTTCCATGGTGAACACCGTTCCCATCAATCCCCCGAAACTGGACCCGACCATTCGAATGTCCGATGCACCGGACAAAATCTCGTTTAAGCGGCTCATTCGCTCCTGAAGGTCGCCGGTGAAAGTGGGAATAATCATATCCGGGTACATGTCCCGAAAAAAGACCGCCTTAGTCCCTTGGTTGCTGCTCTCCAAGCCGTGCAAAAAAATGCGTGTCATATGCTATCCACACCCGATGCGTTTTTTCATGCTGGCCTCACGGGCGGACACAATCTCCGATTCGTCCGCCGCTCTGATGCCGGTGATAAGGACGTCCAAGGAAGCCCAAATCCCGGCCATGGGGGGATTAAAATCCGCCACAACCGTCTGGGGTTTAATCTCCAGCACCTTGAAAGCCACCAGCGACCCCATCTTCATCTGCCGGTAATAAACGCCCTCTTTGATCCGCTGTTTGATTAAGCCCTCCTTTGGAATCTCCCGGATCAATTCCGGGTCGTGCTCCCCATACAACTCCTTTGGGGGGATTCGGACGCTGAAGCGTTCACCCACCGTCTTCCCCTGCAATGTCCTTTCGAGGGTAGGCGGCTGAGGCTCGACCCCGAAAATGAATTCAACTTCCTCCTCGGGCCGCTCGGTGATTGATCCGTCGGGCAGCTCGCTTTTCACGATAAACTTGATGGTCACCCAATGGTTTTCTGTGACGCGATTCATGGGCTTTAGTAGACCTCCACGATTTCGTATTCCAGGAGGCCCCGCGGGGTCTTCACCCGGACTTCATCCCCCAGGGCCTTGCCGATCAGCTCCCGGCCCAGGGGCGATTCGATGGATATCTTCCCGCCACCCGGATCGGATTCATAGGCGCCCACCAACTGGTAGGTGACCTCCTTGTCCGTGTCCAGGTCGCACAGGACCACGTGCCGGCCGAAAACCACCTGATCCGCCGGGCCCGCATCCCTTTCAATCACCTCGGCGCGATTGATGACCCCCTTCAACTCATTGATCTTTCCCTCCAGAAAGGCCTGCCGCTCCTTGGCGGCATGATATTCGGCGTTTTCACTGATATCTCCGTGACTCCGCGCCTCTTCAATGGCCTTGATATTCCGGGGCTTCTCTTCTTTTTCCAGTTTGAGCAAATCGTTTTTCAGCTTTTCAAGCCCTTCTCTGGTTATGGGCATTTTTTCCATGGATTCATCACTCCTCTTTATTAATAATCATCAAGGCACGCCTGTTAAGATCAGGATCTGCGGCCGCCTCATATCCGGCGCCTTAAGCCTAATACCTCACACCCAACGCCTCATCTGCTATCCCGCCCCCAGACCCAGGGCCAACCCTCCATGCCGAATGACAACAGCCACCGCGTAGGCCACCACCAGATTGAACATGATGGAAAACAACGCCCATCTCCAGGAACTCTCTCTCTTGATACTGATCACCGTGGCGATACAGGGGACATACAACATGGTAAATACGATGAGCGTAAAGGCTTGCAAGGGATTCCAATCCGGATCCTCTCTCAGTTGTTTTGAAATGCCTCCCGTCTGCTCCGGGTCCGGTGCCTCCAGGGAATGGGCCGTGGCCAGGGTCGACAAGACCACCTCCTTGGCTGCAAATCCACCGACCAGGGCGATATTCGTTTGATAATCAAATCCGATGGGTCGTGTAATGGCCTCCAGCCACTGACCGATATGACCGGCAACCGTCTGTTTCAATGCCGCCTGTTGCGCCTGGGAATTAATCTGTTTGATTCGCTGTCTGAGTTCTAGATATCGCTCCCCGGCCGCCAGGTAACGATCGGATAGGGTTGTTTTCCGTTGTGGGCGCTCTGTTATGTCTTCCGCCGCCTTTGCCACGCGAATCAACGCCTCTTTTTGAACTCCCGCATCTCCAAATGCGTTTCGCCCGCTCAACCCACCGTATATCCGGTCCAGTAGAGCGAGTTCTGAGGCGTCTTTGACGAGCCCGGTCACATCGGGCGATGCAAGAAAGGCC
>JARRPY010000310.1:0-3917 GCA_037382425.1 Deltaproteobacteria bacterium | reverse complement strand
AACCCCAAAAAAATACCCTTGAGTCGTAATCGCCACGTCGTCGGAAAAGGGAGAACGGCTGCTGAAAACATCATAAACACAAAGCTTCCGGTACACGACTTGGCGATTTCAATGGCACCGGCTGGCGTAATGATCGTGGCCCCCGTTCGCTCGAGGGGCATCCCCAAAAAGGACAAGAGCCGGATGGTGGCCTCGGCGTCTACAAGGGCAACCCTGCTTAGGATGAGGGTATTAAACCACTCGGTCTGATCGACCCAGTAGAAGGCACCTGTCAGCGCAATGAACAGGAGCAGCCATCGCATGCTTTCTCTATTCATCCCTGCCCTCGGAAAACCGGATTGGCCCTGTCTCAGGACTGGATTTCACGCATACGCTCCACTTCTCTTCCTCATTTTTGTTAACGGGGTCGTTGGCTCTGAAAACATCTGTTTAAAGTGGATCAATCGGCGAGTTCCGGGTTTCTCAATAGGTGATGGGGGCTGTTGTTGATGGCCGCTTTCATGCGAATGACGTAGGCAGGGGGCGAATCATCCCGCCAGCGGGGATATCCCCCCAGCCACACATAACGAATCAGTGCATTGAATTGGGCCAGGGTAAATTGGTAGGGCCCGATGGCCATCTGTTCAGTTGACGGATCAAAGACGAGCGGGATGTCGACCGGTGTACCATATTTCTGAATCATGGCCGTCATCAGGTCATGGCTCTGATCCCCTTCCGGTTTCTGCTTGAAATCGATGTCGTTTTTGGGGAAAGGAAATCGCCGATAAACGTCGCCGATAAATCCGGTGTAACGAATTTTGTGAATGGCGCCCATAAGGTCTCCGATCCGTGCTGAATCGGAAATAACATATCCCTGCCAACTGCTGGTGAAGGCGCCAAGGGGATTTTGCATGGCCAGTTTTTCGATATGACGACAAAACCGTGTCGAAAAGAAGAAATAGCGGTCCAGAAGGAGCATATCCGAATCGATATTGAAAAAGCCAAAGGCAATGGTGCCGTGACTGATGGATTCAAAGGCCAAAGGCATGGGGTGTGTACTCCCGAGTAAAAATGTCCAGAGTGAGCCTTTATCTGTTTATCAGGGAATCGGCGCGATTTCAACCTCAGGGGTTGACCACAAAGCAAGAATGATTAATATATTAGTTTAAATTGGGTTGACTTTAATTGTCCTGTTTGTATGAGGAGTTCTACGAGATCATGTCACTTTTATCGAGGAGTAAAACACAGATGCAAGAGGAAACCAACGCGAACGGTAAGTTTGAGGGCGCATCCAAATACGTCCTGGACGAGGAACTGGCGAAGATCGTGAATATCTCCATGGCCTTGGAGATGCCCCTTCTACTCAAGGGCGAACCGGGGACGGGTAAGACCATGCTGGCCCATGCCATTTCAGAGGCACTGGGCATGAAGCTGATCGTGCTGAATGTGAAATCGAGCATGAAGCTGGTGGATGCCCTCTACCAGTATGACACCCTGACCCGTTTAAATGACAGCCGTTTCGGAGATTCCGCACGGGATGTGAGCAACATCGAAGAATACATCAAGATGGGAAAGATCGGTCAGTCATTCGTCTCAGAGGAAAAGGTGGTCCTCCTCATCGATGAGATCGACAAGGCGGATACCGACTTTCAGGATGACATGCTGGATGTGCTGGATCAGATGGAGTTCGACATCATTGAAATCGATAAAACGGTGCAGGCCAAACACCGCCCGGTCATCGTTATCACTTCCAATGCCAAAAAGGATCTATCGGATCCGTTTTTGGGCCGGTGTAATTTTCACCACATTGCGTTTCCCGAACCGGACATGATGCGGCGGATTGTCCAGGTCCACTTCCCGGATATCAACAAGGACTTATTGGACGGCTCCATCCGGGCATTTTACAAGATGCGGGAGTTTAGGGGAATCGAAAAGAAGCCGGCCACCCGGGAACTCATCAACTGGATTCGCGCCCTTCAGTCCGATCCGGATTTCAAGGTGAAACACCTCATCAAAGGGGACATCCCCTACCTGGGCGTGTTGTTCAAAAAGAGCCCCGATTATGCCGCATCCCGTCAGTCGGTTGCGCGGATGAGAATATAGACGGATTGCCGATTGCTGATTTTGGATTGGCGATTTAAAAAATGAATTCAGATCGTCGATAAATGCCCTGTTTGGGGCACGCAAGCGCCAGAAGTGTGAAGCTTCCGCCATGCGCTTTGCACTATGCGCACGGCGCTTTGGAGAACAGCATGTTTACGAGTTTTTTCTATTTATTGAGGCAGGTGGGCATCCCGGTCTCCCCAACATCCTTTCTGCGCCTCCAGAAGGCGTTGGGTGAGGGGCTCATCACCTCCATCGATGATTTCTACACGGCGGCCCGGTCCATCCTGGTAAAGAGTGAGCGGTATTTTGATCTGTATGATCAGGTGTTTGCCCATCGCTTCGAGGGGGCCGAACTCAAAGAGCCGGAGGAGTTTGAACTCAATGAGGTCGCCAAGGCCATGCTGGAGGAGTGGCTGAAGGATCCCAAAGGCATGGCCGATGCCCTAGGCGTCGATGAGGAATCCCTGAACAAAATGAATCCGGATGAACTGCTACAGTATTTTCTGGACCGGCTGAAGGAGCAGACCGAGGAACACCACGGCGGGAGCAAATGGATCGGTACCGGCGGCACATCGCCGGTGGGTCATTCAGGGTACCACCCCGGCGGCATGCGGGTCGGTGGGGTGTCCGGGAACAAGTCGGCCGTAAAAGTGGCCATGGATCGGCGATATCGCGACTATTCCCAAGAGGGGCCTCTGACTCAGGCACAAAAGGGGGAGGCCTTGAAGCGATTGAGGAATCTCGTCCCCACAGGGCCCAAGGATGTGGTCAATGTGGATGAAACCATCTATCAGACCATGAAGAATGCGGGTGAGATCGAGATCGTTTTCGATCGGGCGCTCAAGGACCGTCTCAAGGTCATACTGGCCATCGACAACGGGGGTTGGTCCATGGATCCGTACGTGGATATCGTCCAGATCCTTTTCAACTATGCCCGGTCACAGTTCAAGGAATTAAAGACCTATTTCTTTCATAACACCATCTACGATAACCTTTGGGAGGACCCGGCCCGCTATAAGAAACCCCAGCCGGTATCGGAATTGGTTCGCCGGGACCCGGAAACCCGGTTCATCATCGTTGGAGATGCGAGCATGGCCCCCTACGAGCTGATGGCCACCGACGGATCCATCCACATCGAGGAGCGGACGCGAAAACCGAGCTATGAACGCCTCCGGTTCATTTCGGATACATTTCCCCATTCGGTCTGGCTCAATCCCAAGATGGCTGCCGAGTGGCCTTATACGCGCACCATAAATGCCATTCGCGAGATCTTCCCCATGTTTGAACTCACCATCGACGGCCTGGAAGCGGCGGTCACCTATCTCATGAACGGCAAGTGACGAGACTCGGCGGTGAAGATTCCAGATTCCAGTGTTCGGGTGTCAGGTGTTCCTTCCTCGTCTGGTGATGGCGTTGAGTGCCGAACCGGCTTTAAACCAGTCGATCTGCTCGTCGGTGAAGGTGTGTTTCAAGTGCATTTCGATGGTTTCACCGCTTTTCTTTTTCACCACGGCCCTCACCGGGCGACCCGGTGAAAGCCCCGCAAGACCGATGAAGCTCATCCGGTCCTCCATCTCGATGGCCTCATAGTCTTGCGGTTCCCCGAATGTCAGTGCCAGGATTCCCTGCTTCTTCAAATTGGCCTCGTGAATTCTGGCAAAAGATCGGGCCAGGACCACTTTAGCGCCCAAGAACCGGGAACTCATGGCCGCATGCTCCCGGCTTGAGCCTTCCCCGTAATTTTCATCTCCGATAATGACGAAGCCCCCCTCACGATCCCGGTAGGTTTGTGCCAGCGTCGAGAGCCTGACTCCCTTTTCTCCGGTCAGCAC
>JARRPY010000309.1:0-3931 GCA_037382425.1 Deltaproteobacteria bacterium | reverse complement strand
CTGGGGCGAGCCGTTGACAGAGGTGCTAAAGAGCGAAGGGGCACTTTTGACCATTTAGCACCAGCCGTGTGAATAAAGGCGTTCTCTACAGGGCGTCAATCCTGACATCCGTAAGGGTCTTTAGTTTTTGCATGAGAAAGGAGATGTCTTGGGGGTTGTCCAGGAGACTTCCATGTTGGGGAGCAATGCGGTTCGTAGGAAACGGCTTTATCTGATCCATGGCGTATCCGAGTGCTTTTGAGCAAGGCATGATCTCCCTGTGAAAGGCGAGCAGCTCCTCAACAGGGCACGGAGAGCGCTTATTCGGACACATGTCACTGTCTTCACAGGTAAAGCAATCTCCGTCGAGTCTGAGAAACAGATCCCATTGGGTGGCATAACTCCCGAAGAGATCACTGCTGAAGAGTGTGCGGGTGGAATGATCATAGGTGGCAAAGCTCCCCGGGCTGTGGGCATAGGGCGTCGGAATAAATTCAAAGATCCGCCCGTTCAGGTTGAACCGATAGTCAAAGGTGTCTATGGATTCCAGAAGGTTGCACTTGTCTCGGCTTATGTAGAAGGAGATGAACGCGTTGTTCCTTTTTTCAGATATGATTTTGAGCGCCGGGTTATCAAACATGTCGATGAAGTTGGGCATGGATCCGCACAGATCCGGATCGTAGTGCTGGTATATCATGGCGACTACCTGTTTGGGATCGATCCCGGTCTGAAGGATTTTCATCATAACCACTGAAAAATCCGTACGACTCCCCCCGTCGATCAATAGGGCCTGATCCCCCTCTACCACGAGGTAGGGGTTGCACGTCAGCAGGGATCGCTCATCTCTGAACCCCACCCAATAAATGCCTTCGGCCACCTGAAACGGTCTATCGTATTTTTTATCAAGCGTCATCTGATAAATCCTTTTTTTCAAGAAGAGGCCTGTTTTTCACCAATCACAAAATACGCGGCCATATCGGCCTTATTTTTCAGCTTTATGGGGCCCCTTTCCTCAAAGAGAAACCGATGTTTGGCGAGTAGGTAAGTTGTTTCGGATACATTGATGCGGTCCTTTACCCCGGATGACTCGAATCTTGACGCGATGTTCACATCGTCGCCAAACACATCAAACTGCATTCGTTCTTTGCCCACAACGCCGGCCATCACTTCTCCGGAGTGCATGCCCACACGAAGGTGAAACGGATGCTCGGCATCTTTATTGAACTGCCGCATAATTTGGATGATGGAAAGGGCGGCCCGTATCCCTTTTACGGCATGATCATCCTGTTTAATCGGGGCCCCGAATGCGGCCATGTAAGCGTCTCCTATGGTCTTTATTTTTGTCCCCCCGAAACGCTCAATCTGTTCATCAAAACATGTGAAAATGCGATGTAGCGTATCGACCAGAATCTCTCGAGACATCTTTTCGGCCAACTGAGTGAACCCGACAAAATCCGTAAAAAGAATGGTACAGTCATAAAGGCGAGGAGAGAACCGCCGGGCAATTTTCAGTTCCTCGGCCACAGTGGAAGGGAGCGTGTTTTTCAGTAAATCATCCACCTGTTTCTCAAGTGCCACATAATTCCGAATTAAATCTTTAAGGAATTTGTTTTGAAGGGCGTCATCATCAATTCTCGCCATGGACTCGAGATTGCTGAGCAGTAGCGTATGGTTTTGAGAGATATCCGGACGGTCGCTCAACCAGTTAAGGAGTTTTTTATTTTTCATGAGTCGATGAAAATGCTCTTTTCAATTGGTTGAAAGGTGAGGAATTGGGCTTGGCAGATGAGTTGATGGATGATCTTTTCTTGAAAAGGATTTAGGGTCATCGTGAAAGTCTCAGATTGCGTTTTTGTCAGCCCACGGAACGAGCCGCACTCATGTGTCTGCGCCGGTTTGCGCACCCCGGGCGTTTGCTCGAATGTAAGTGACGATATCGTCGGTCAATGAGCCGCCGCGGAAGACCTCATCAACGCCCATGTCCTTCATGACCGGGATGTCTTCCGGGGGAAAGGATCCGCCCACCACAAAGCGCACATCATCCAGGCCCTGCTTTTTCATCTCCGCAACGATTTTGGGCGTAAAAACCAGGTGTTCTCCGGAGAGGTAACTGACGCCGATGACATCCGCATCTTCGTCCACAGCCGCCCGGACGATCCCTTCCACACTCTGGTACATGCCGAGATAGACCACTTCCATGCCCGCTTTTTTGAGGAGAGAGGCCACCACCTTTGCGCCACGGTCATGGCCGTCGAGACCGACCTTGCTGATGACCACCCGAATCCGTCTGTTGCTCATCTCCGGCTCCCTGCATGCACCTTTGTATCGGGGGGAACCCCGAAGGGTGATTCGACAATATTCATGGGGTCATAGGAATAGCCGAACGCTTCCCGAACGGTTCCCATCATCTCGGCTGTGGTGGCAAATGCCTTTGTGGCCTCGATCATGGCCGGTATGATGTTACGGCCTTCCTTTGCATCGTCCCCTAGACGCTCGATGGCATCGGAGACCCTTTGGTGATCCCTGGTTTTCTTGAGTGTCGTGCAGTCCTCGATCTGTTTACGGGTCGAAACATCGGAGACGCGCTGAACCCCTAGAGGGGTCTCGCTTTCAGGATCTGAGGTGAAGATGTTGACGCCCACCGTGAGCTTTTCACCCTGATCCGTCTCCCGCTGACGTTTGACGGCCTCCTCTTCAAATTGACGGTCCAGCCATTGGGTTCGGATGGCTTCCGCCATACCGCCCATGTCTTCCACCTGTTTCATGATCTTCAAGGCTTCCTCTTCCACCTTGTCTGTCAGGCTTTCCACATAATAGGATCCGCCCAGGGGATCGGCCACGTTGGTGACGCCGGTCTCATAGGCGATAATCTGCTGGGTCCTCAGGGCCTGTACGTGCCCTTTGTCTGTGGGGAGGCACATGGGTTCGTCATAGGAGCAGCAGTGGAGAGACTGAACCCCGCCCAATACGGCGGCCAGGGCCTCGAAAGAGATGCGTACCATGTTGTTCAGCGGCTGCTGGGGGACCAGCGAGCATCCGGCCGTATGTACGGCGAACCGAAACTGCATGGAACGGGAATCTTCGGCCCCGTATTTTTCCTTCATCAGTCTGGCCCACATACGTCTGACCGCCCGGATCTTGGCGATCTCCTCAAAGAAGTCGATATGACACGACACATAAAAGGTAAAGCGGGGCGCGAACTCATCGATGTAAAGCCCCCTGCGGATCAACTCGTCGATGTAGCACATGGCCATCCCCAACCCGAAGGCGATCTCCTGGGGGGCCGTGATGCCCTGTTCCCTGAGGTCATACATGTTGACCGTGGTATAATACCACTTGGGCATGTGGCGCGTGCAAAACTCCATGACATCAGCCCCGAGCTTGATGGACAAATCCAAGGGACAGGCGGGTTCAAACCCGCAGTATCTGAAATGGATGGGGTCGTTCTGAATGGAGCCCCTGAGCCGGCCGATATCATAGCCCTTGTTCTGGGCCACTGCCACGTACTGGGCCATACTGGCCGCAGCGACCGTGGAGGCCGTGATCACCGACCAACTCACCTTGTCCAGGGGGATGTCGCCGATCAGGGTCTCCATATCCTTGATGGAAGAAATATTCACCCCGGTCAGCCCCACCTCGTCTCTGGCCCAGGGGTGATCCGGGTCGAGGCCCATCTCATAGGTGATATCGGCGATGGTGTTCATGCCCATGGCCCCCTGCTTAAAACAATAGGCCGCCCGCTCGTGGGTGTCCGCGGGGGAACCGATGCCCACCACTTCTCGGCGCGTCCAGTAGCGCCCGCGGAACATGTTGCGGTGGATGCCTCGAGTAAAGGGATATGCTCCGGCGTCGCCAATGGATTCTTTGTAATCTTGGTCTTTGCGATCCTTTGGCGTATAGATCTCCTTCACATCAAACCCGGAACAGGTCTTAAGGCTCTGGGGCTTGTCAT
>JARRPY010000308.1:0-6386 GCA_037382425.1 Deltaproteobacteria bacterium | reverse complement strand
CGAATATGGTGCTGATCCCGGCGCTGCTGCTGATCGTAATGATCTCGCTGGTCCGAGCGTATCCGATGCGCCTTCCGAAAAAAGTGCCTCCGCCGGCCAGACGCACAGACCGACGGATGGAGAAATGAAGGGGCCTTCATCCAGCATGTTGGACGATTCCATGCTCGACCTTTTTCAGACGGAGATGGAAACCCATGTGGCGGTCCTAAACGACGGGTTGTTGGCCCTGGAAAACAACCCCAACGCCAAAGACCAACTCGAGGCACTCATGCGGGCCGCCCATTCCATCAAAGGCGGCGCACGAATCGTGGGACTCGAGCCCGCCGTCAAGGTCGCCCACGCCATGGAAGACTGTTTTGTGGCGGCCCAGAGAGGAGATGTCTCCCTCGGTTCGGATCAGATTGATATCCTATTTCGCATCGTGGATATTCTCCTGCAACTGTCACAATCCCTCAGCGGGGGCGAGTCGGACTGGGTATCGGGTCACAAAGCAGAGATAGACCAGTTGGTTGACGCCATATCCGCCATCATAGATGGAGACGCCATTCCCGTATCCCCCGTCGAACCCGCCGTTACAGTGGCGCCTGAATCGGAACCCCGTGAGGAGCAGCATCCGGTCGGAAGCGACACGGGTGAGCGCTTGCCCCAAACAGAGCGGGCCATCGATAGTGAACTTCCTGATGTAAGGGACGCGGATAAAGATCGTGCGGTCCGAGTCACGGCCGCAAAGATTGAACGACTCATGGGTCAGGCCGGAGAAGTGGTGGTCAGCGCTCGGTGGCTGCCCAAGCTCTCAGACGGCCTCATGGAACTCAAACGGAATCAGATTGAGATGCTAGGCATCCTGGATAATCTCCGGGAGGTGCTTGTACAATCGGACGGCACAACCGAAGCCATCTCCCTGGTGTCTGAGGCGAGAGAAAAAACCAAGGCATGCAGTCAGAGCCTTGCCGAAAAATTAAACCAATTTGATGCGTTCAACAGCAACACCGCCAATCTTTCCGACCGTTTGTACCATGAAGTCATTTCCGTACGAATGCGCCCCTTCTCGGACGGTGTTCAGGGATTCCCCCGGCTCGTTCGCGATCTGGCACGCGATCTGGGAAAGCAGGTAAAACTGGACATCTCGGGAAAGTCCACGGAAGTCGACCGGGATATCCTGGAGAAACTGGATGCACCCCTCAATCACCTCATACGAAACGCCATAGATCACGGGATAGAGACACCCGAAGAACGGTCAGCCGCTGGGAAACCTCAGACAGGGACATTGCGCCTTGAAGCAGTTCACCGTTCCGGGATGCTGATGATTACCTTCTCTGATGACGGCAGAGGCATTGATCTTGAACGCATAAAGGCAAGGGTCCTGGAAAAAGGTCTCACCACCTCGGAGATGCTTGGAGATATGAGTGAACCTGAACTCATGGACTTTCTCTTCTTACCCGGATTTTCGACTTCTGAAAACGTTTCAGAAATCTCAGGACGGGGCGTTGGACTGGATGTGGTCCACAACATGGTCCATGACGTGGGTGGGGTGGTCCGCGCCCATTCTTCACCGGGTAAGGGACTCACGTTTACCATGGAACTCCCGCTGACGTTGTCCGTGGTTCGGACCTTCCTGGTGGAAATCTACGGCGAGCCCTATGCATTTCCTTTGGGCCGAATCGACAGATGCCTGGAACTCTCCAGAACGGAAATCCAGTTGGTGGAAGACCGTCAGTATTTCAGGTTTGATGAAGACAACATCGCCCTGGTAGACATCCGTCAAATCCAGTTCCTGGGGGAATACGATCTCGTTGTTCGTCCGTTGGACTACCGACTGGGGAAGGTCCCGGATATCAGCTCCGTGGCCGTCATGCAGGATGGTTCCCCCGTACTGATCTTCGACGTGGAAGACCTGGTTCGCTCCATTGACAACACCCTGAGCGGTCAAAGGCTCAGGAAGTTATCCGGCCAGACGGAAATTGCAGCGCCCACTGTAGAAAAGCGCATCCTGGTGGTGGACGATTCGTTTACGGTCCGTGAAATGGAACGCAAGTTGCTTGAGAGCAAGGGATATAAAGTGGAAACAGCGGTAGACGGTGTGGATGGCTGGAATGCGGTCCGGGACGGTCGCTACGACATGGTGGTGACAGATGTGGATATGCCGCGGATGAACGGCATAGAACTCCTCCAGCATATCAAGTCCCACGCCCAGCTCAAATCCCTACCCGTCGTCATTGTCTCCTACAAGGATAAGGAGGAAGATCGATTGCGTGGTCTCGAGGCCGGGGCAAACTATTATCTGACCAAAAGCAGCTTTGAAGACGAATCCCTTATTCATGCAGCCGTTGATCTGATCGGAGAAGCCTAATCATGCGGATCGGCATTGCAAATGAATCGAGGGAGGCTGCAAAAATTCTGAGCCAAATCATCCTGACGGTGCCCGGATACCGTATCTCCTGGACCACCCAAACAGGTACGGAAACCGTTCAAAAATGTGTGCAGGACAAGCCCGATATGATACTCATGAGCCCTACCCTGTCACTTATGAACGGCGTCTCTGCCACTAAAGAAATCATGCAAGACGCCCCCTGCCCCATATTGCTCATCACCGCCTCCCCGGACGGGGATCGCGCCAGAGTCTTTGAGGCCATGGGCCATGGTGCCCTGGATGTTATCAGTATTCCCCTCACCGGAGACGATCCGGCAGCCCGGTCCAGTCAGGACGCATTATTAAAGCGGATCAACACCATCCAAAAACTCAAGTGGAATCCGCCTTCGAATACGCGGTGCGACACCGACACGGATCGCAGCCAAGCGATCCCCAATCTGGTCATCACCGGCTCCTCAACAGGAGGGCCAAAGGCACTGAGCATACTCCTCTCGGCTCTCCCCGCCACATTTGATGCCGCTATTATCATGGCCCAACACGTGGATGAGGAGTTCTCCCAAGGGATGGTCGACTGGCTTAATTCACAGACACCCTTGCGCGTCGTCCTGGCCTCTGGCGGCGTTCGCCCGAAACCAGGTTTCGCCTATCTCGGTGCCAGCAGACAGCATCTGATTTTCAAGAAAGATATGACCATCGGTTTCACAGACCAGCCCAAGGCCCTTTTCTTTCGTCCCTCCGTGGATCTCTTCTTCAACAGTGCCGCCGAACACTGGTCCCCCCCGGGGATCGCTGTATTGCTCACCGGTATGGGCCGGGACGGGGCCAAAGGGCTCTTGAAGCTCCGCCACCGAGGGTGGCACACCATTGCCCAGGATGAGCCGACCAGCGTTGTATACGGCATGCCCAAGGCGGCCAGAGAACTGAACGCTGCAAACGAAATCCTGCCCATAGAAGAGGTCGCCCCGGCACTGACCCAAAGGCTTCAAGAAATTCGTACGAGGCGATTGCCGGCATGACAGACACCAGCAAACACCATCCTCACAAGATCACCGTCCTCCTTGTTGATGATCAGCCCATGATCGGGGAAGCGGTTCGACGAATGCTGGCCCCTGAACACGATATCGACTTTCATTTCTGTCAGGACCCCACCAAGGCCATTAAAATGGCCAACCGAATTCATCCGACCGTCATTCTCCAGGACCTGGTCATGCCCGAGATCGACGGATTAACCCTGGTCCGGTATTATCGTGCCAACCCGGATACCATAAACGTCCCACTCATCGTCCTTTCGAGTAAGGAAGAGGCCCACACCAAGGCCGAGGCCTTCGCCCTGGGTGCCAACGATTACCTGGTGAAACTGCCGGATCGGCTCGAGGTCATCGCCCGCGTCAGGTACCATTCCAGGGGATATATTAATCTCTTGGAAAGAAATGAAGCCCAGGCACAACTGGAAAAAGCCAATCAGCTGATTCGCAAAACCTTTGGCCAATATCTCTCCGATGATATCGTCAATACCATCCTCGAATCACCGGAAGGGGCAGCGCTCGGAGGTGAAAAGCGATTTGTCACCATTATGATGACCGATCTTCGGGGATTCACCTCCATCGGCGAGCGCATGCCGGCAGAGGACGTGGTGGGCATCATCAACATCTATCTCGAAACCATGACGGATATCATATTAAAATATCAAGGGACCATCGATGAATTTATCGGTGATGCCATCTTTGTCATCTTCGGTGCCCCGGTGCTGAGGGATAATGATGCCAAACGGGCCGTAGCGTGCGCCATTGAAATGCAACTGGCCATGACGGAAGTCAACAGAAGATGCGTGGAAAACGGATATCCGGAGGTCCACCAAGGCATCGGCATCAATTCGGGACAGCTGGTTGTGGGGAACATCGGATCTAAGAAGCGGATGAAATACGGTGTGGTGGGAAAGAATGTGAACCTCACCGCCCGGATCGAATCCTATACCGTGGGCGGGCAGATTTTTATCTCAGAGAATACACTGGAGGAGTGCGGCGAACATCTCTTAAGAATTGACGACCGGATGGAAGTGATGCCCAAAGGGGTCAAAAAACCGATCACCATCTACGAAGTGGGTGGCATCGGCGGGAAATTTAATCTCCACCTCCCGGAAAAAGTAGAGGCGCAACTCACGGACTTGGATAAACCCATCCCGATCCAGTTCACCATTTTAGAAGGAAAACACGCAGGAGACGACACCCATTCCGGTCGCGTGCTCAGAATGCTCGGTGCGGAAGCGGAGATCGACGGGGATATGGCCACGGAAAAGCTCACCAATCTCAAAATAACCCTGTTCGACAACGCCGGAGCCGAGGTTACCAGCGATTTATATGCGAAGGTCATCAAGAAGGTCTCGGAGAATCCCGTGCTCATGCGAATCAATTTTACCTCCATCCCCCCCGAGGCCCGTAGCGTATTTGACAAATGCCAGAAGACCACCCCATAACCGTCCTCCTCATTGATGATCAGGCCATTGTGGGAGAAGCCGTCCGTCGCATGCTTGTCCAGGAACCCGATATCCGCCTTGAATACTGCCAGGATTCCACGAAAGCCCTTCAGATGGCCGGTGCCCTAAGGCCAACAGTTATTTTGCAGGACCTGGTCATGCCCGAAATCGACGGGTTGACCCTGGTGAAGTTCTTTCGAGCCAACCGCGACACACGGAAAATTCCCCTCATCGTTCTGTCCACCAAAGAAGAGGCCACCACCAAGGCCGAGGCCTTCGCCTTGGGGGCCAACGATTACCTGGTCAAACTGCCCGACCCTGTGGAGTTGATTGCCCGAATTCGATATCATTCAAAGGCGTACATCAATCTCCTGGAGCGCAACGAGGCCTATGACGCACTCATGAAAAGCCAGGCGGCCCTTACCAATGAGTTAAATCAGGCCTCGGCTTATGTCCGTTCCTTGCTTCCGGCCAAGCTGGACGGGGATATCTCCACGGACTGGAAGTTTATTCCCTCCACTGCTCTGGGAGGCGATTCTTTCGGCTACCATTGGATCGATAACGACCACTTTGCCATCTATCTCCTGGATGTGTGCGGCCATGGAGTGGGTGCCGCTTTGCTCTCCATCTCGGTGATCAACACCCTGCGCTCGGAATCCCTTCACGACGCAGACTTTGTAAACCCCGGCCAGGTCTTAAGCAGATTAAATGATGTCTATCCCATGGAATCTCACAACAACATGTTTTTTACTTTGTGGTACGGCGTGTGGGGTGGCCATTGGTGCCATGCCCGAGCAAACATATCAAAATATCCGCGTTGACATAGCACCCGGACCCCATGTATTGATCTACAGCGACGGCGCCTATGAAATCGCCGAACCCAATGGAAAGATGTGGGGGTTAGAGGAGCTCTTCCAGTTGGCGACCCGACTCTCAAAATCTGGAAAATTCACGATTCACGGTATATTAGATGCCCTCAGAAATGCCCAAGATAAAGAATTTTTCGAAGACGATGTGTCGTTATTAGAAATCCGATTTTGAAACGCTAAATGGTCTTGCCTATCCGGAAACGGACAGTCAACCACACGATCCTGCTTGCCAGCACAGCCCTTTAAATCCCCTCTCCCATTTCACGACTTGGCTGGTGTAGATACGATACATCTGAAGTCTAGGTCCAGTTTGAATACGGAATCAGCATCTAAACATCATCCAATCAACCCGAAGCGACGTATATCACAGGTTCTCAATTTACGGTAAAATGGATGATGAAGGCGGTCTTCAGTTTAAAGGCTGGAAAATGTATTCTCGCATTGAGCCCTTTTTGATTTTTGACTTTGCATCTACCTGAAAATCCATGTAAATTGATCTAAAGGGCACTGATAAATAATGCGAATTGTAGCATCCAAGACCCCAACCAATATCACGAAATCCTGCCCTTTGCCAAAACAGATTTTCCTTGACACGAAGGGCCATTTGACATTTTATAATGTGTAGTAAGTAATCCCACCATTTATCCAACCTTTACTCAGGAGGTTATGCCCA
>JARRPY010000307.1:0-3970 GCA_037382425.1 Deltaproteobacteria bacterium | reverse complement strand
ATTGTTTCTCCAGCTCGAGTGCAACCTCTATGACCTCGTTTTCGTCTTGGAGCCTCTGGACCTTCTCGTGAGCGGTTTTTGGATCATCAAAGACCCCTCCCTTCACAAAGGCCTTGAGATAGTTGCGGAGTTCGCCGGGGTAGCTTTCGGGCAGAGACTCATCGGGGTCCAGATTCCCCTTCATGCGTGAAAATGTGCGGGCGTGTTCAATCTCCTGATCCAGGAGATATTGAAACACCTCTTTCATTCGAGCATCGTCGGTGCTGGAAAGACAGGCCCCATAAAAGGCCTGTCCCTGTTCTTCGATGCGGATGGCCATGTCCATGAGTTCCGTGGCTTGGAATACCGGGTGTTGGCTCATCAATGCCTCCATCCTCTGTCTATTATGGAGCCCCGCAGTCCCGCCCCGGCGGGACAGGAAATCTCCCGTGAGATGGGTCTAATTCATGGAACATCGGTTGATTCTCTAACCAGGCATCGGTCCTCCGGGCAGAAGAGCCGCAGCCAACTACCCTTGCCGCCCGCTTGTGAAGCCGGGATGTCCACGCGTTCCTCTTCTCGCAGGCACGACTCATCCGGACAGAAGACTTCCAGCCAGAGCCCGTCGGCCCCGCTCTCTTCCGCCATCCTTTTCTTTTCTTCAGGCAGTGAGGCAATTTCTTCTTCGCTCAAGCAACGTGCTTCAGGACAGAATACCTTTAGCCATGTGCCCTTCGCCTTTTCCGTATTGCTTTCGTTCATGGTTCCTCCCACTTCTTTAGTTTAGGGGTGATGCGGATATTCTTTTTCAGTCATTCTGCCTTTGTTGGGGTCGATAGGGTATGGGGTTTACACCCCATAACGTGAAAAATTTGGCTGTATTCCTGAATTTCGGCGATGCCCGCTTCGCTGGGGTCGTCTCTTCCTACACTTTCAACCGATGAAAAATACGGGATGGACCCTATTTTAATTCAATCCGGGTCGGCCTAAGCTGGGTCAAAAACACTGATCGATCGCATCCGCCGCTGCTTGCTGCGGGATTTTCCAGCGTAAAGCATGCCGTTAAAAGAACGGCTGGCCGGTCTGGCGTAAAAGAGCGTTGAAGCGGCGGGATATTTAATGAGCATCCTAACTTCAGGAGGAGGAAGAAATGAGCAAAATCGCGGTGATCATAACGGATATGTTTGAAGACGATGAATACACAAAACCAGCAGAAGCATTTAAAGAGGCCGGTCACCAACTGGTGCACGTGGGCTTGAAAGCCGGCCAAACCGTTAAAGGCAAAAAGAAAGATACGCCCGTCAACGTGGACAAAGCGGTGAAGGATGTTTCTGTGGACGACTTTGATGCCCTCTTGATCCCCGGCGGGTATTCACCGGATAAGTTGCGGGTGGATGGGGATGCCGTGCGATTTGCCGGGGAATTCGTCACCAGCGGGAAGCCGGTGTTTGCGATCTGTCATGCACCACAACTCCTGATTACGGCGGATGTCTTAAGAGGGAGGGAAATGACCGGATACGCCTCCGTCATCCAGGATATCAAGAATGCCGGCGCCACCTTTGTGGACCAGGAAGTGGTGGTGGATGACAATCTCGTCTCCAGTCGAAATCCCGGGGACTTGCCGGCCTTTATTAAGGCATCCCTTGAAAAATTGAAGTAAAGCGGTGGAGTCTGTTCCCCATTGTATACGGGATTCGGTTCGACGAGCAGGTCAATCAACTCAAGGAGATGACGATGAGACAGATGACGCAACAGAATATGATCAATGCCTTCGGTGGAGAGAGCATGGCCCATATGCGGTATCGTCACTTCGCCCATCAGGCGGAGAAGGACGGGTATCCGAACGTGTCCCGGCTCTTCCGGGCGGTGGCCCATGCGGAATATATCCATGCAGGCGACCATTACCGGGAGTTGAAACACCTCAAAGAAGGGGTGGTGGCCAACAGCATGGGGGCGTTCGGTCCCGGCGACACCTCGAAAAACCTGGACCTGGCCGTTGACGGGGAAACCTTCGAGATCGAAGAGATGTACCCCACCTATATGGAAACGGCCGATTTTCAGGAAGAGAAAAGCGCCAAGCGAAGCTTTGAGTGGTCTTACAAGACGGAAAAGCAGCACCTGGCCCTCTATCAGAAGGCCAGGGAAGCCGTTGCCAAAGAAAAGGATGTGGACTTGGGTCCGGTCCAGGTGTGTGGGGTGTGCGGTTACACCCTGGAAGGCGAGGCCCCGGATAAGTGCCCGGTGTGCTCGGCCGAGAAGAAGCGGTTTACCGAGTTTAGTTGATTGTAAAGGCGTTTGAAGTGGGGGCGTGACGCCCTCTTTTGGAAACGCCGCTTTCAACATGGGGTTGCGGCCTATGCCACGCCCCCTGGGCACCAAACAGCCGGAAGTGGGAATACACCCAACCGGCGGATACTGTCCCCATCGACTCTGATGGGGCTGTTTTTTAGGTGATCCTCAACCCTGGGGCCTGAGACCGGCATCAGAGTGTCTTCATCGGTGTTTTCAAAAGAGAGCGCCACGCCCTTCCCACGGATCTTGATGGTCTCGCAGAAAGTCGTCCCCCCGTTGAAAAACGGGGTTCAGGAATTTTGCAATGCGGAATTGGAAACGTCATCGGGATCGGATTTTTGGATCCCTTTCGATGCCGATCCCGATAGCGATTTGGATTTGACAATAGCTTCCTCTGCTGTTCATGCCGGGCTACTGGTTTTCCGCGTAGTGAAATTCAGGCAGATCGCGCAGGGCCTTTATGCCAATATGATAGACCAGCCCCCAATGGGTGGTCTCCAAGGGTTGAAACGGAACAGATACCCGGTCTTTTTTGTGATGCGGGATGGTCGGATGCAGGATCATCGCCTTCACGCGTCCCTTGGGGCCGATCATCAGATCCTCCACAAAACCGATCCGTTCACACTCGGCATTGATCACCGGACGATGTAAGAGCAGGCTCACCAGCATCCGGTCCGGAGAGTAAGCCCATTTCCAGGGACACTGCCCTTCATTATTGGCGCGAGGGGGGCCATAGCTGGGATAATAGGGCGGATAGTATCCTGGATATCCATAGCGGGGTAGGGGATATGGGGGTCCCCCCCAATCGCCCCATCTTCCCCATCTGCCCATATGGGCCATGGAGGGTCTGCGGGAATAGTAGCCTGTTTCCAGGTCTTGCTCTTCGTAGTTGAATTGCGGCAGTTGGGTGAATGCTTTATCGGTGATGTCGAAGACAATCCGGTCATCTTTAAATTGCAGCCGGCGGAATGGTACGGCCACCCGCTTTTCACCCAGTCCCAGGAACCCGCAACAGGACAGGATCACCCGTTTGACTTTTCCGCTCCGCCTGAGGATCAGGTTGTCGATTTCAGCCAGTTCCATTCCTTTCGAATTGACCACCGGATGATCCATCAATTTGGTGGCCCGGAGTTGGGGTTGATCTTGTGCAACGGCTGCAGGAACGTTGATCAATACATAAAATGCCAGGAAACAGAACGTCATGATCATCGCCGCCCAGGAGAAGCGATGAAAGCGTGTGTTGCGTTGGACAGTCGCCATGATGCTTACCTCCTTTTGTTCAATAGCATGTCGCCTTGTGATCGGGAAAAACCGGGGAACGCCGCCCTACTTGATCTTTCCCATTTCCATGTCTTCGGGTAGCAGGCGTTTGACCCGATCATAAAACTTGTCGGCGTCTTCCAGTATCCGGTTGATATCGTCGTGGATGGCGGGGATGTACTGCCACTCCCAATTTCTTTCGTCACCTTCCTCGGTCTTGAGATAGATGAAGTATCCTCGGGAAATATGGATTTCCCGGCCATCGTCTGCGTGATAAATCAATTTTGCCATTTTTGATCTCCTCCTTCATGAAACGGTTTCGGCTTGGCCCTATTGCAGCGCCGCGCACTTTTCATATGCATACGAAAATGACATGGATCTCAACGGATGGATATGGGGTGAAGGGTGCATTTGTGTGTTTTTGAGACTCTAAATTTGA
>JARRPY010000306.1:741-4726 GCA_037382425.1 Deltaproteobacteria bacterium | reverse complement strand
CGGGATTTTCACCTTTCGTAAATAGATTGGCCACCAGGGTCATTTTTCCGGTCAAGAACAGGGGAAGCTCTTTGGAGAAACAGGCGATAAAGGAGGTCAGATCCATGTGGGCCCCTTTGCCTTCGACCTGCGCCACCAACTGGTCCGGGGGAAGCAGCACCGCGCCCAGGTGCAGATTGGTTTGACACAGCCGGACCGATCCCTTGATCACGGCCCGATCCTTATCGCATACCACGGAGAAATTGACATCTTCGAGTTCGGGCAACTCGTTATAGGCAAGGGATTTGACAAAGGCCTCTCCGGATACATGCTTTCCTTTGATGATCTTAAAATCGAAGTCTTTTTTCTGCTCGACCCCCGATTTTTTCTGGCCGGCGCCTGTGGTTGACGGCTGACGGAGGATTCGAAAATCAGTCAATCGCGCCTGAAAATTCATTCCATCATTCTTGGGCAATTTCAGCACCCCCTTGGCCCGAAATTCCAAGGAAGGCCCCAGGGCCGCCATATCAAACGAGAAAGGGGCCCCCTTCGCTTTATTGGCCCGGCCGTTCAGGGTGGTATCAAAGACCCTGAGTGCGTTCAGGCTCGTATTGAAGGTGATATCTCTCAATGTCAAGGGGAACGCCATGGTGGTTCGAATCAGGCCTGAACCGCCCCGAAGAGAACTGAACTTCAGCTGGCTCATCTGGACCATCGGTTTGCCCTTCTCGATGGTCACTCGGGTATCCAATCGACTGATGGTAAAGTCCTGTGCCTCTCCGGTCTCGGATACGAGGTGAACTTTCAACCCCTCCGTGTTGAGATCCATGGATCCATTGAGCGCCGTCTTCTCCCCTTGAGTGCCGTGCAGCTCAATAGCGGACAACTTGACTTTCCCCTGGGCGCTGAGATCCTTCAACTTGGCCTTGACCAACAGGTTGTCTAAGGCCTCCTTGCCCTTGGGATTCTCCTTCAGCCATTGGTGGACCGTGCCCACTTCCAGGAGCATCTGAGCACAGGTGATATCAAAACCGCCTCCCTTGCGCAGACCCACAGCCACATCGGTGAGCTGATTTTGATCAAATTGGAGCGTCTTTGAAGAGAGCTGGAATTTTTCCGTATCCGGATCAATGTCCAGCTTGAACGCCTTGGCCCCGATATTCGTTATTTTGGGGATCTGCTCACCCAACGCCTTCTTGATAAACCCGAAGCGAATAAGAAAATCCTTTATTTCCGAAGGATTCAGTGAGGCCTCGGGCGCGTCCACCGTGAGTTTGAGGGGGGAAAAGGAAGATATGGCGATATTCCCGGCAAACCGGATGCCCAACTCATCGAGGGTAAAGTCCTTCACCTGGACTTTTATGGACTCGTCCGATTTCTCGATGTTTTCCATGGCCACGGCGAAAGAAACCGGCCGGGTCTCGGAATCCCTTTTCAAGATCATCTTCCCGCCGGTGATCCGAAGCCCTCTCAACCGGTCCGCCGGGATTCCCGCAGTGGTGAGCACCGGGGATACCATAGGCCCCGACCGGGGTTGCGCGGTGGTCTCGGCAAAGATGCGGGGGCTTTCCACGACCACCTTATCGAGGACCACCTGTCCCTTCAGTAGGGCCAAAAGGTCGGGGTAGAGGGCAAGCGAGGGAATTTCTGCCCGGTTTTTCTTGTAATGGACCGTAAGGCCGGTGAGGAGAATGTTGGGCATGGGTGAGTATCGAAATCGTACCGAATCATACTGTATGCCGGCGCCCACATGTTTACGGGTCAGCGTTTCGATATTGGCATTGATATACGTCCCGGCTGCAAATACCAGCGAGGCGATAAACACCAGCGACGCACCCGTGATAATAAAGATCTTCTTTTTCATTTTTGAGCCTCCATGAAGGAACAAGAGCGGGCAAGAGGGCCGCAATTACCCCTCAGTGGGGCATAGGAGCGGGACCCGGTGCAACCCGGCAGCGTTCATCCGAGGTTCTTAAGTGGTCTCTTTTCATTGGCAAAGGTTTTTCAGTTTTCATGAAGCGAATGCGGGCATACCGGTATTCCCGATCCCCTCATAACAACTGGGGGAATCGGGATCCCTTTGTGCATAGCAGCGCAACGACGCTTATTTCAGAAGGAATACAACCTTTGCATTGGCCAGCAAGTTGCTCTTTTTGTCATGGACGTAGATGGCGGCCGCATCATCCGCCGACACCTCTGCATTGGTGGCCTTAATCACGCCGACCCCTTTGATGGTCATGGGTTTTTTACTCCCCCAGCTCTCCAGGAGAGCCTTCGCCTTGTTGGGATCGGTGGTAAAGCCCCCGCATCCCCTCTCCACCAGGACCTCGCTTAGAATTTTAGAGGGATCGAAGACCACCTCTTCCTTATCCGTGACAATGGTGTTCACCAAGGCCGGTTTGAACTGATAATCGCGAACATCCACGATCAGGCCGTCGTAGATCACGGTCAACTTGGACGGTTCGGCCACTTCCGGTTTGGGCGCTTTAACGACTTCCTTCACCTGCTCCTTCACCGCTTCGGTGGCGGCGGGCTTGACGGACTTGGGTTCGGGCGCGGAAGTCCCCTCGGACATGGCTTTGGGGATGAGTTTGGGTTTGTAATAAGACGTGTCTTTAGGCATGAGCTTTTTTTCCTGAATCAGGGGAAGAATCACGTCATACATCCCCCCCTTCCCTCGAATATGCACTCGCATGCAGACCTCTGCATATCCCCTGCTGTCGTGGTATTTTTCCCCGCATTTGACGGCGCCCCGCACAACGCCTTCCACAGAGGTCCGAATGCTATCGGATTGAAGCATCCCGTCCTTCACGGTGGTTTCACCGTAGAGGCGAAGACCTTCCAGGATCTCCAGCAGCTCCCGCTGGGCCACCACCGTAGCGGCCCGCATGGCCTTGAACCGGCTTTGCCCCTCTTCTGAGACCCCAACGACCTGGACGTATCCTTCCTCAAAGACCTTCACAGGATCTGTTATGCTTTGCCAGCCTTCATCAGCCCATGCTCCCGTGACCAGCAAAAGAAACCCCAATCCAAACACACTCGCTTTCAATACTGTTTTCATAGCAAACCTCCTTATCTCATTTCACATTCATTACGTTTCTCAACCGCATGACAGACAACAAGAGTTCTGCGCCGTCCGTATTATCGTCGGGCCTAAAGGTCCCTGAGATGTCCGGCTCCATGAGCCCCCGGTTCACCACGTTCATGACGGCATTGAAGGAAGCATCGGTGGGCGCAACATCCGGATAGGGGGAATTCTTCTGGCCGAAATACCGGGTGGCCATGCTTTCGTCCCCCGTGATCTTGATCAACAGGTCCTCCAGAATAAAGGCCAGTTCTTCTCGCGATACCGGTTTATCCGGAAAGAAGAGATAGGCCTTGGAGGTCTTATCGTAAATGGGTTCCAGTCCCCGAAGCCCCCATTTCTGGGCGATGAGGATCTCCGACTTAAATAAGTGGTTGCGCACGTCTGCAGGAACAAAATCCGCCGGTTTTTCCTTTTGAGTGGGCCCCAACCGACCCGCCATGAGCCGGTCCAAGTGGACCTCGTCCACCAGCAAGGCCGCCACGTCGGCGCGGCCCACCTCATCCTTGACGGCAATGCGTTTGGCCACATCAGTCAAGGTATAGCTGGCCGACGCCCGGATAATCTTGTGGACCTTCTTAAAGAGTTTACCGGCGGGTTCATGCCAGCGGCCCGGCGAGGCCCCCATCACCCTGGCCAACATATCTTCCGCATCTCTAAAACGATAGTCCTTGTAGTAGGCGACCCCCATGAAATAAGGAGCGGCCTCCTTGTTGCGATAGTAAGGCAGATCCTCGGTCTTCACCTTGTCCAGCTTCACGGCATGTTTATAACATCCTTCGGCATCCTTCAGCCATTTCTTGGGCCTGGCGTGGGTATAGACCCGGATGCCCGTGACCTCGGCGATGAATCTTTGGGAATCCCCTTCGGCCACATCCTTTGCCTTGTCCAACAGCTCCAGGGCACGCTCCAGTTCCACGG
>JARRPY010000306.1:0-677 GCA_037382425.1 Deltaproteobacteria bacterium | reverse complement strand
CAGTTCCAGTGCCCGGTCAAATCGGCTCTGGGCCTCACTCAAATTACTCTTGTCGATCATTTGCATACCCATGAGATAGTGATGGGCGGGATTGTCTTCCTCCGAAATGGGGGTGGCCATGTGTTTGGGCCCACACCCCCCTACCAACCAAATAAAGCCAAGGATCAGGGTCAACGCAAGGTGTTTTCTCATTTTTACCTCCTTCATTTCATCGCATCATGCAGGCATTTAGGTTTATATAACCGTTCACATATTCAATTTTTTACCCATCTTGACCAAAGCCTCCAGATAGTCCCTGTATTTGCTCACCCGATATTTCTGTGCAGCGGCATATCCCCAGACCTGGGCATAGTTCACCGGAAGTGAGATCACTCTTTTACCTAGCAGTTCCGCACGTTTGGCCGCCATAGACCCGCTGGCAACCCCTTGGGTCACCAAGTAGACCATGCTGGAGTTGATCTGTTGGGGGCCGAATTCGGACAAGGCCAGAAGGTCATCCGTAATCTTGATGGTCAACGTGGTCATGGCTGTCGAAATATCGGAAAATCCTTTTTCAATAAAATTAGCTACTTGGAGAAGCTTCTTGGCCTTTCTCACCTTTTCGGGTGTAGGCTCTAAGGTGGTAAAAATGAGAAAACACCTTGCGTTGACCCTGATCCTTGGCTTTATTTGGTTGG
>JARRPY010000305.1:0-6396 GCA_037382425.1 Deltaproteobacteria bacterium | reverse complement strand
CAGTTTCCTCACCCCGCGGGCGGCCTTGTACACGGCATTGATGCCTTTCTCCGGCATGGAGCCGTGAGCCGCCACACCGGACGCCCGGGCCTCAATCCACAGGGCCCCTTTATGCCCCACCGCGGGAAAATTTGCAGTGGGTTCCCCCACCACCACCGCTCCTGCCCGGCCCAGTGCACCGGCGTGCGATGCGAGATAAAAGGCCCCCTCACAGCCCGTCTCTTCTCCGGCGGTGATCACCAGGATCATATTGGTCCTGCCTTTGGACACCTCGGCGGCCCTGAGCGCGGCCACGACCATGGCCGCGACCCCGCTTTTCATATCCGAGGCACCCCTCCCGTATATTCTGTCCCCTTCTATCTCCCCCGAGAAAGGGGCCTTACACCAGGGGCTCCCGCCGAGCGGGATCGTATCCACATGACCGGTAAAACAGATGGGCAGTTCACCACCGGCGCTCTCTAACCGGGCAATCAGGTTTGTCCTTCCCGGTCCGAACTCATAAAGTCGGGTGGCAAAGCCGCCGTTTTCCAGTAACCGTCCCAGGTATTCGGCACACGCCCGCTCCTGTCCCGGTGGGTTCATGGTGTCGAAAGCAAGGAGTTTCTTCGTCAAAGAAAGGGCATCCAGCGACATCTTCATGCACCGCCTCCTTGGTCCTGTTTTGTTTGTTTCCAGTCCGGCATGTGCCTATCTCTATCCCACCCGTGGTCTGCGAGCCCCTTTTCCCTTTCCTTTAGTTCCATCTTTTGAATCCTTTCGGTGGCGGACTTCGGGAATGCGTCCACCACTTCGATAAACCTCGGCACCTTGAAATAGGCCAGTTTTTCCCGGCAGTGGCGTATGAGGCCTTCAAGATCGATCTCCTTACCCGCCAGAGGCAGGATAAAGGCCTTGATCTCCTCTTCCCTGAGCGGATCCGGAACCGGCACCACGGAGGATTCGGACACGCCCGGATAACTGTTAAGCACATCTTCGATTTCAAAGGCGGAGATATTCTCGCCCCCTTTGCGAATCATAAACTTGAGACGATCCACGAAATAGTGGAACCCGTCTTCGTCCCTGCGGACCACATCTCCGCTGTGAAGCCACCCCTCGGAAAAGGCCTCCCTAGACTTCTTCTCCTCCCCCCAGTACCCTTTCATATTAAAACCGATCTGCATGAGTTCGCCCGTCACATCCTTCCCCGTAGGCACCTCCCGGCCGTCGTCGGCCACGATCTTTGTCTTCCGTCCCAGATCCGGAAATACCGGGACCCCGAAAGACCCGATTTTTCGCTTATCCGCATCGGGGTGTGCATTGAGAAAAAGCACAGGGGATTCACTCTGACTGTACCCTTCAAATATGGTCACCCGGAACTTCTCTTCAAATCTCAGCCAGAGTTCCACGGGCGTCCCGCCCACAAAGACGTATTGGGCGGTGTGGTCGAAAACCGCGTTGCTTTGAAAGGCCGCATCGAGGATCTGCATCATCCCGCCGATGGAATTAAAATAAGTGGCCTGATAGCGGTTGATCTCTTGAAAAAATTTTTTTGGGCTGAATCGGTCGGATAAAACCAGCGAGGTGCCCATGCAGCGCATGGCCATCATGGAGTAGAGCTGGGCATTGGCATGGAAGAGGGGCAACGCCGTATAGTTTCTGGCATTGATGTCGGTCCAGGGGATGGCCAAGACACTCTGGGCCGCAAGAAGGAACATCTTATGGGTGATGGGCGCCCCTTTGGGCATCCCGGTGGTGCCGGAAGTGAAAAAAATAACGCACGGATCCTCCCCAGTCACAAGAATACTGGGGTCCTCATCGACCGCCGCTTCAAGCAAATCCTCCATCTGGAGGAGCCGGGCATCCGGCCTTGCCGACACGTGGCCTCTCCCGTAGATCACGATCGTCTTAAGGCGCTGATTTTCAGAAGACACGCGAGCCAAGATATCGAGGTACTCCGGGTGAGGATCCACGACAATGGTGGATATCCCCGCGGTATGAATCAGGTGATGGATCTCTTTTTCGCGGAAATTGTAATTAATGGGAACGGCGGTCATCCCGGCCTTGAAGATGCCCAGTATGGTGAAGACGCACCTGGGACTGTTGCCCATGAAAAAGCCGACGCAATCGCCCTGTTCAAGGCCCGTCTCAAGGAGGGCGTGGGCCACACGGTTGATCCGTTCGTTGGATCCGATATAACTGATTTCTTCTCCGGTGACGGCGTCGATGAGATAGGTCTTCTCTCCCAGAGCGGAGGTCAGTTCGAGGACTTCCTTGACGGTCTCGGCTGAAGAAACCCCTGGGTAGAGTTTTTGTTTGACCGTCTCATAATCACACCACACGCGCACACCTCCCGTGTCGGAAACACCCCTCCCGTAGCGGAGGGTCTGAACCCCCCTTACTCAAAAACAGTCCAGTTTCCGGGGACAAGCTCCTGAAATTCGATATCTGAGTTTGATGCCAGTACACGTCTTAATTCCGACAGATCGGTCTTTACGCTCCCCCTGAAAAGCGGGTCGTGATGTTGAGGAATGGCAATTCGACAGCCGGATGCAATGGCCAGGCGGGCAATCTGTTCCTCCATGCCGTGTACGGTGTTTCCCGGAAGGACCTGGAGCAGGGTGATATCGGCCTGCGCCGTCCCCGCCACCTCGATGATGTCCGGTTGTGGATACGTGCCCGCCATATAGACGCGTTTACCTCCGGCCGGCTCAATGCCATAATTGAGCTGTTCTCCTCCGGGATACGTCGCCATCCACTCTTCAAAGCGATCCGGGACCTGATCGGTACCCAGCATCACCTTAAGGCCTTCCGTGACGGTCGTGACGGGTTGGGCATGTGCAGGCAAATCCCGTCCGGTGAGCCGTCGGTATTCCTTTGAAAAATCCACGTGAACGCCCTTGAGCACGTCCACCTCCACCCCTTTTCGTTCAATCCGCTCACCGGGATGAATCCGATGAATGAGACCGGCGTCGACACCCTGTACGTTTATCAGTGAGTCGGCCGTTACGTCGTTACAGAAAATCTCCGGGCTGAAGCGATCAGCCAGCTTCCCCACGTCGAGGACATGATCGTAATGACCGTGGGTAATGAGGATATAATCGCAGGCATGAAAGGCTTCAGAGCGTACGGGCGCACTGACCGAATCATCCACATACGGATCGATAATGACCGTTTGGTCATCGGGGAGCCGGATTTCAAAACAGGCCGTCCCCAGCCATCTCATGTTAAGCGGCATCTTTTCACCTGTCATCTTTTGCTAACTGGCGGTCCAGCCGCCATCAATACAGATCACCTGGCCCGTGATAAAGTCCGAAGCAGATGAGGCCAGAAAGATGACGATCCCTTCGAGCTCGGGCAGTTTGCCCCACCGGCCCATGGGCGTCCGGCCGTTTATATACGCCATCCGTTCGGGATCGTTGCGTATCTGTTGCACCATTTCCGTCTCAAAGTAGGTTGGCGCAATGGCATTGACTCGAATGCCCTCTTTGGCCCATTCATAGGCCATCATGCGGGTCATTTGATTCACGCCCCCTTTGGAACAGGCATATGCAAAAAGCACGGGTACGGCAATCTGACCCGCAATCGAGCTGATATTGATGACCTTCCCGTAGCCTCGCTCGATCATTTGCGGCACCACCGCCTGAGCCACCAAATAATAACTCTTGAGGTTCGTATTGATAATGAGATCCCACTTGTCCTCCGGGTATTCCAATATGGGCACCCGGTAGTTTGTCCCCGTGTTGTTCACCAGGATGTCGATTTTTCCAAAATACTCCAGGATCTCAGCGACAGTCTCATGCACGCTTTCCTTGGAGGTGGCCTCCATGGAGAATCCTTTGGAATCCCGTCCCAAGTCCTTTATGGCCCCTGACACGCGTTTCAGATCGGCCTCCGCCCGGCCGCACACGGCAACGTCTGCACCGGCCTTGGCCAAGGCCATAGCCTCCACCTCGCCCAGCCCCCGGGTACTCCCGGTGACCAGTGCGACTTTTCCTGTCAAATCAAAATGTCAAATCAAAAATCTCCAACCCCCTTGTGGTCCCCTCCATCGTGCAGCACGACCGAATGGCCTATTCTTTTTTTCCTCTTGTTCCAGACTGATTTCCGCTGCCCATCTTGCCGCCTTCCCCACCACGCCGGGGCATTTGTCCGAATGCCCACCGGCAGCCAGAAAGGCCTCCCACTCCTCAGGATTATTGAGATGATAGGTCTTTCCCAACACCTGCTTGTGAATATCCTTGCACGTCGAACTCCCGTATTCCTCAACGAAACGCTCCTGAAGTTTGTTTGCCAACCGGTAGGAAATGAATCGCATGCCCTCCGGGTCCTCGATGTTTTCCAACTCCCGGCCATAGCAAAGCCCCAGGGCCATCACCCCGCCCGTGAGACCGCCACAGGATCCCTGAACCGATAACCCCACACCTCCGCCAAGGCCGGTAGCGGCCTTAAAGGCCTCGGGTTCTGCCATATCAAAAATCTCCATGAGTGGGCCAAGCACACATTGGGCACACCCGTGATAATTCTTCTCAAATTCATATCCCTTGGATTCCGCTTCCTTTAAAATTTCCGCTCTTGGTTTTTCAGGAACCTTCATGTATGACGCCCTCCTCATATAAAAAGTATTTATGATTACAACGTGGTGTAGAATATCCGAGACGGTCAACTACGGCGGGCCAAACACGTGGTTCTCGCGAATCATTGTTCGGACAACTCTCTGAGCTCTCTTCTTAAAATCTTGCCCGTAGGCCCTTTGGGCAGCTCATCCAAAAACGCCACCGATCTCAGCTTCTTATACTTGGCCAGCCGATCTTTGACATAGGCCATGATCTCTTCCTCGTCCGCACGTTCACCCGGTTTCAACGTAATATATGCCTTTGGAATCTCTCCCATCCTGTCGTCGGGCACGCCGATGACCGCCGCCTCCAACACCTTCGGGTTTTCGTACAGCACCTCTTCCAGTTCAATGGGGTAGATGTTGTATCCGCCGCATATGATCATGTCCTTCTTTCGATCAAAAATATATACATAACCCTCCTCATCCACCATCCCGATGTCCCCCGTGTGCAACCAGCCATCGACGATCGCCGCCTTCGTCCCTTCGGGATTATTCCAGTAGGCCTTCATCACACAGTGACCCTTGCAACAGATCTCACCGTGTTCACCCACCGGGACCGGCTGATTCTGGTCATCCACAATCTTGACCTCGATATGGGGCAGCGGATATCCGACACTTTCGAACTTCCGCTTCATATCGACTCGATCCATGCTGATAACGGGAGAACTCTCCACCTGGCCGTATGCCTGGATCGTCTTGCAGCCGAATTTATCTTCTATTTCTTTACGCAATTCCAGTGGCGTCACGGCACCGGTTACGATACAAATATCGAGGGATCTGAGATCAAATCTGGGTTCATCCGGGAGGGCCAGAAGCAGGGTATACACCGTACGAACGGCAAAAGAGTAATTCACCTGATGACGCGAAATGATCTCCGCCGCCTCCTCGGCAACAAAACGATCCATCACGTGCATGGTCCCGCCTCTTCCAAACAGCACCATTACACCGGCCGCAAGGGAGAGGAGATGGGACAAGGGAAGAACACAAATACCCACCCAAGTCTCTCTTGCCCCGAGACCCGCGGCATAGAATTCCGAATTCATCAGGAGGTTATAGTGGGTCAGCACGGCACCCTTGGGATTCCCGGTGGTACCGGAGGTATACAAAATGGTGGCCGGGCTGTCCGGAGATAGATTCAGGGTTCTGAAATCGTCTGACTGGGATGAGATGGCCTTATCAAAAGAAATGACGTCGCTGCCGGCGTCTTCCGGCCCGATGCTGATGACCGTTTCGAGGTCAGGCAGTTTCTGCCGGAGGCGATCGATGATTTCCAGCCCTTCGGGCATAGCAACAATGGCCTTGGACTGGGAATTGGACAGGAGGAACTGGATCTCTCTCGACTTATAGAGAATGTTCATGGGCAAGGCCACGGCACCGGTTTTGACAATGCCGTAGAAGGCCGCCAGAAATTCAAAACAGTTTGGAAGCCAAATGGCCACGCGATCTCCCTCCTGAATCGCCATGGACTGGAGGGCATTGGCCACCTGGTTGGCCCGGGCATTTAAAACACCATAAGAATATTGATCTTCGCCGAATATGACGGCCGCCTTGTCTGGTACGCTAAAGGCTTGAACCTCTATTGGATTGGCAATATTCATCTGCGCTATCCTCTCAGAATATCACTCTCAACTTCTCTCAGAGACATTTCGGCTATTTGCGCGGCCACACACCTCGCATTCACCGGCCCATCTAATTCCTCCCGGAGAGGCCCTTAAAAGGCACTTAACCAGTCTAACTGGAAACAGGAAAATGGTCAAAATTATCCCTCCCCGGTGAGTGTCTGCCTCACCTATGGGTGGTAC
>JARRPY010000304.1:0-4007 GCA_037382425.1 Deltaproteobacteria bacterium | reverse complement strand
TTGGCCATCGATCTCAGGACCGGGACCCGAGGGGGAATCCTGGCTTTACTCTCCAGTGCCCCTTACCGGATCGGTCGGTTTGCCGAACCTGCAGCATCGTGGCGGAACCGGATCTTCACCCATCTGGTAAAACCGGAAAATGAGCGGGTTCAGTACTCAACTGAGCATAATTTAAATATTGTTGCCCCGTTCGGCATTGAAACGGCCGACACATTGCCCCATTTGACGGTAACCGAACTCAGATCAAGACGGGCCCACCAACTCCTGGTGGAAACCGGTGCACCATCGAACCGCCCCTTGATCGGTATTCACCCCTTTTCCCTATGGGCATACAAGGAGTGGAGAATGGATCGGCTATTTGCCTTGATCGACGGAATCAAGGCGAGATATGATGTCTCGGTGATCATCACGGGCGCACCCGAAGAAGCGGTTCGGGCGGAAGAGATCAGACAGGAATGCCGGAGTAACGTCATTTCGCTGGCAGGCAAAACCACTGTCGGAGATCTGCCCGCGCTCCTTGAACGCTGTGACCTCTTCATCGGGGTGGATACAGCGGCCCTTCACATTGCAGCGGCGGTGGGGGTCCCCACGTTGGGGATCTTTGGTCCCTCTGATCCCGTCAACTGGGCGCCAAGGGGAGAATGTCACCGGGTAATTGGCCAGCGTTTGCCTTGCCGCCCCTGCAGGCAAAAGGGATGTCAGAACAGTGAGTTCAGCCGGTGTCTCGACGAGCTGGATTCGGAAACGGTCTTACGAGTTGCTCAGGAGATGCTTCAGAAAATCGGGGTTTATCCAACACCCACACCCCACTAACAGACAGTTATGACGACGTTCCAAGAAAAAGGCCTGTTCAGGGCGTCTCTGGGAAATGGTTCTTACCTAAAAACCATGGGCCTCATTTTGGCCATGGCCGCGGTGGTTTATTTTTTGTTTCTGGGGCATTATCCCCTGCTGGATCCGGACGAGGGGCGTTATGCGGAAATCCCCAGAGAAATGCTGGAAACCGGGGATTTCATTACACCCCATCTCAATTACGTGAAGTATTTAGAAAAACCGCCGCTCTATTACTGGTTGACGGCGGGCGCATTGTTCCTTTTCGGCGAAAACGAATGGGCGGTGAGGAGTGTACCGGCCTTTGCGGGTCTTTTTACCGTTTTTCTCATCATGTCCTTGGGTAAACGGATGTTCGGTCCCAAGGTCGGCGTCATGGCCGGTTGGGTCTATCTGACCAGCCTCATCCCGTTTGCCTTGGCCAGGATGCCCATTATCGACGGCCTGTTCAGCCTGTTCTTAACGGCGACCTGGGGCGCCTGGTGGTTGGGATATACGGCCGGGGCCGGGATCGAGAATTCCGGTTCGGGATCTAGAAAACGGTATTGGTATTGCACGGCATGGGCCTGTATGGGTCTGGCCACCATGACCAAAGGGATTGCCGCCATTTTTTTGACCGGCCTGGTGGTTTTCGGCTTTATCATCTTGAGACGACAATGGCGCGAATTGCGGACCATGGCCTGGATCCCGGGACTCATCATCTTCGGGACCATCGTCTTGCCGTGGCATATTGCCGTGGGGATGCGCAACCCCGAGTTCTGGCATTTCTATGTCGTCGTTCAGCACTTCGACCGCCTGGTCAGCGCGGAACATGCAAAGCCCTTCTGGTTCTTCTGGGCCATATTCCCTCTCGGCATGATGTTCTGGTCCGCCTTCTTCTTTCCCGCGCTTTGGACCTCGGTCAAGCATGCCTGGGGATCCCAAGAATGGATTCATTTCCGTGAAATCCGAGAGCGAACATCATCTGAGGCGACGTTGTTTTTGTTTCTCTGGATGGGTGCGGTGATCGGCCTTTTCAGCCTCAGCAGCTGCAAACTGGTGCCCTATATTCTGCCCGCATACCCGGCCGCCTCACTGCTCTTGGGGGTGTACCTCACCGGCAAGTGGCTTGAAAAGGGGTCATCCGGATGGTGCTGCGGCATTACCGCTCTGGCCCTTTTCATGTGTATCCCCATTGTTTCTTATTATGCCCAACATCAGAACACGATTCCCTTAATCCGACTGAACCGGGCCGTGCATATGGCCCAAGGCGGGCTTTTGGCGGGAGGCATCCTCATGGCCGTCTCCATTTTCCGAAAGCGGCTGATTCCCGTGGCCACCGGCCTTGTTCTCATCCTCCTTATGCCCGCCATGGTGTTCACCGTTCCCGTGGTGGCACAATACCGGAAGACCGGGGCCTTTATGAAGGCCATGCCGCGACCCCTACCCAAATCGGTCCTTGTTGCGGACTGGCGCGCCTATGACCAGAGCCTGAGTTTCTATGCTCAACGACGAATCGTTCTGGTGGATGAAATCGATGAACTGGAATTCGGCATGACCCATGGAGATCGCGGGGGAGATCATGGGGACTATTTCCTCAAAGGGGGAACCAGCCTGAAACGCCTTGCAGATAGGGGACCACTCCTGGTCAACATACGCCCCGATGACTGGCCCGAGGTGCGCGGATGGGGCATGTTCAAACCGGTTGCCGCGAACAGCACCAATGTGATGGTCGGCAATGACCAATTCTTTGAGGAAACAGGGCTGCGACCCTGGCCGGATGCGGCCATTACGCCGCCGCCTCTCCTCCTGATGCCCAGACTCCCGGGCAGAAGAGAGTAGCGCGAGCCGCCCGCAGCCGAAAGTGCCACAGGCCGTTACATAAAACTCATGGCAAAGGAACCCTGTCGACCATGAACGTCTTATCCAAATACGTGATCAAGGAATTTTTCAAGTTTCTGATCATCTGCCAGGGCATTTTCATGGCCATCTATCTGATGATCGATTTTACCGGCGGCATCGATGATTTTATCAAAGCCCATGCCCCCAAGTCCCTCATGTTCGTATATTATGGATACAAAATCCCTGCCATTGCTGTTCAGATGCTCCCCGTAGCCACGCTTACCTCGGTCATTATCCTCTTCAGCGTGATGAAGAAGCAAAACGAAATTATTGCCCTGAGGGCCAGTGGGGCCAGTATTTGGAAGATCTCACAACCGATGCTGATCACGGCCTTCTTCCTCTCCGTTTTCTTATTCCTCTTTTCAGAAACCGTTGTCCCGCATACGAGTTCGGCAAGTAACGAAATCTGGCGGGTGGATGTGAAACATGAGGCGCCGGGCAGTTTCCATGGACAGAATCACATCTGGTACAAGGGAAAAGACTGTATCTTCTGGATCAAACGGTTTGACAATAAAAAACAACTCATGATCGATCCCACGCTTTATTTTTTTGACCCGGATTTTAGGTTAATCAAACGGATCGACGCCCGGTTTGGCACCTGGAGAAAGAATCGCTGGCACATCAAGAACGGAATTGTCCAGACACTCGAGGCGAACGGGGAATACAGCCTGGAGCGATTCAAGACCCTCGATTTAAATCTCCCTGAAAGGCCCGAGGACTTTGTGCGCCAGGAAAGGGAACCCGAGGAGATGGGCTATGCCCAACTCAAACGATTCGCCGAACGACTCCAGATGGAGGGATATGACGCCACCCGCTATTTCGTGGACATCAACATTAAAATCGCTTTCCCCTTTATTGTATTGATCATGTCGCTCGTCGGCGCTCCCGTGGCCCTGTGGAAAAGGGACATGGGAGCGCCTGTGGCGGTGTCCATCGGGATTGCCCTCTGCTTTGTCTATCTCCTTATTATGGGGCTATCCCGCACCCTCGGGTTTGCCGGCGTCCTCCCCCCGGTTTTCGCGGCCTGGCTGGCCAACATTCTCTTCCTTTTCTTAGGCATTTACCTCATGATCAGTATGGACCGGTAGCCCGCTCAATACACCAAGAACATCACCCCGTTATCCCGATCCTCGAAAACGGGAGGGGGGAGTGATTTCACATAATTCAGATAGCGATCGGCCTCTACGATAAGAATCACTCGGGGTCTTTTCTGGGCCTGTTCAATCAACTTCCTGAACCTGTCGAGGCTGAACCGACGGGCCTCTCCGTCAGGGGCATGTTTCAATCCATAGGTC
>JARRPY010000303.1:0-4551 GCA_037382425.1 Deltaproteobacteria bacterium | reverse complement strand
TCTATATAACCAAGTTCCTAATTTCATTTGCATAATGTGAAGGATTGATTTTCCAGCCTTGAATTTTTTGACCGGTCTTGACAATTATCAGGTAGGTCGTCTATTCATAAACCAGGTGTCACACTTTCACTCCGCCACCCGCCTCACTTTTACTCGGCCATATGAACCCACTCAAAAGCCGCGTAGTCAATAAAAAAACTATATTTTCATATTACCAGGGATAGACTTTTTGTTGACTGCGCCGCAATCACTAAGAACAAGGAGATTCTATGAAAATCATGACAACATCTCAGATGCGACCCAGGCATAAGGTAGTAACAGTAAATAGCAATCTCTTCCAAAGCAAAAGAATCTCAAAAACAATTAGCCACCAAGGATTTAGATCCCTGACGAGCTGCTGGTTATTCCTTATTCTGATGGTCCAGCTTGTGAGTTATGCCCACGCGGACGAGGTGATCATGAAAAACGGCGATCGTCTCCTTGGAGAAGTCGTCTCCTTGGAGGCGGACAAGCTGATCTTCAAGACCCCATATGCAGACAAAAATGTCATCCCCTGGGACCAGGTTGAACGCCTTAGTTCTGAAAAGAATTTCGTGATCTCTCTCCCCGATGAAAAGACCCTCAAGGGGAAAGCCATTACAGTGGAAGACGGAGCGCTTACCGTGAAGCCTGAAACCGGGCCAGCCGTGGAGCCCATCCCAATGGAACAGGTGAAAGCCATGGTTCCGGCAAAGCCCCCTGGAGGATGGAAATTCACGGCTCAAGCCAGCGCCGGGCTTGGGATAGAGAACGGGAACACCGAGAAACGAACTTTCAATGCAGATATTTCTCTGGGGCTATCAAAACGCCCCCACCGATTTAGTTTTTACGGTGAGTATTACCGTGAACAGGCGGGAGATCCTCTAGTAGACACTGAGAACAACGGTTTCAGCAACCTTGATTATAACCGTTTTGTATCCGAAAAGTGGTATCTCTTTGGCAACGCCCAAGCCGAACGAGACGATTTTGCAGATTTGGATCTGCTGTGGGCTGTGGCTGCTGGCGCTGGTTACCAGATCTGGGAGTCAGAGAGGAAGAACCTTACCCTAAAAATAGGCCCAAGCTATGTGAGTGAGCATTACAGCAAACCGATGGTAAACATGGACAACAAGGACTACCGAAGATACGCTGCGGCATTCTGGTCCATTGACTTTGACATGTGGTTTTTCAATCGTTTCCTCCAGTTTTTTAATCATGATGACGGTTATTGGAGCTTTGAAGATAGCGACGTCTGGCGGTTACGCACACGAACCGGGATCCGAATACCGATCAAGCATGGATTTTTCACATCTTTGCAGTACAATTATGACTGGGTTAATTCCCCTGCAGACGGGAAGCTCCACTATGACTCCAAGCTGTTGTTAAAATTAGGATGGGGATTATAGCTCCGAAAGCGGCATAGGATTTATGCGGATGTGGATCGAGGGTTTTACGGTATCTCGCCAGAAATAGAGCCCCCTCAGATCGATCTGGAGGTCTCAAAATGACCGAAATGCCAACTTGAGAACCCTGAAGGAGCTGAATGCTGATTTAAATGCGTAAAAATAGGACTCTATTATACCCCTTTCGTTATAGCCTCATTCTGTTATAATATATCGCGGTACTCATTAACCGGATGAACCAATAATGTGAACCGCCTCAATTGTTGGACCAAAGCCGAATAGGAATTTCGCTCTTTCTTGTATTTCTTCCTTCCACACGAAGACCCATCCACGTGGAGTTACATGTCAATTTCTTGTTTTAACTGCTCACCAAAATCAAGGATATGATTTTTACCAAGCACCTAAATTAACCTAAATTAGATTGCTTGATAGGAATAATTTGAGATATATTAAGCGCTATCTATGGAGAAAGGTATGTATTGCCAAGGTGAACCGGGATATCAACGGATCGGGAGGGTGTTTAGATCATCCTGACAGAACTCTCGATCAACTCTGATGAAAGAGTCTTTACCCTGAATTAAAAAAGACCTTCATGGGGCCGGAGTGATAAATGAAGCAGCATAAGAGTGTGCCGTGCACTGAACAAAATGCGGGTTTGCTTTTAAAGCCTTTCTATCAATTCGGGTGAGACAGATGTCGAACGGGAAGAAATTTCTCATTATTGCCATTACCGCACTGGCCATGATCGGCGCTGGTGTGCCAGAAGCCTATTCGGAAGATGCTGCAGAAAATCATACAGAGACTCGCACTTTTTATTTAGACAAAGACTATGAACGGAACCCTCTAAAACCACCGGAAACGTCCAGCCCGCGGGCAACCCTGCACAGCTTCTTGGAAAACATGAATCGAGCCTATCGCGTCTTGATGGCCGCCCACAACGAAAATATGAAAGCACCTGGGCTTTTTACATCGGGTTCAGTGATAGAAATGGGACGTAAGGCAGAGGAACTTTTCGACCGCGGCGTGTACTGCCTGGATCTGAGTGAGGTTCCGAAAGCGATCAGGGATGAGATGGGGGATGTGAGGGCTCTCGAACTGAAGGAGATTCTTGATCGGATTCATTTGTCGCATCTTGACGCCATACCTGACGCCAAAGCCATCAAGAATGAGCGAGAACAAAAAAACGGGCTCGAACTGCTTCGCTGGCGAGTACCTGACACCGACATCGTGATAGCGAGGGTCGAAAAAGGTCCCCGAAAGGGGGAATATCTCTTTTCTCCTGACACGGTAGAGCGCTTGGATACGTTCTATAATAAGGTGAAGCATCTCCCCTACAGGTCCGAAGCGATCACATCGGACGGCTTCCTCGATTTTTACAGTCGCACTCCCGGGCGTCTGCTTCCGCCCAAATGGTATCGATGGCTGCCTGTCTGGGCAACGCGTGAATATCTTGGACAAACCCTCTGGCAATGGGCAGCCTATATCGCGGCGCTGATACTGATATGTGTTGCCAATATAGTACTTTTTCGGAAGCTGCTTGTCAAAACACCGGATCTGTCACTTGCCAGACGCCGTTGGGGGCAGGTCATCATGGCTCTGTTTGCATTCGGGACGCTTATATTCCTGTATTTTTTCGCCAGGGAAATTAATATCACCGGATCGGTACTTTTTGTTTCCCGCAGAATCCTAGTCCCGATCTTCTGGGCGCTATTGGCCACCGGGATTTTCTTCTTTGGACAAGCCATATCCGAATCGATTATTGCATCTCCGAAAATCGATCCAAAAGGCATTCAGGCGTCGTACCTGAGGGCAGTATTTGGAGTGTTTGGCTTTTTGGGATTCGCAATAATGATCGTCTTCGGGCTTTCCAGAGTTGGGATCTCCTTAATTCCCCTTTTGACCGGTCTTGGAATCGGCGGTCTTGCTGTTGCCCTAGCAGCGAGGCCGACACTTGAAAATATTATCAGCGGCTTCATGATTTTTCTGGACAAACCGTTTCGGGTAGGTCATCGCATAAAGGTTCTGGGGCAGGATGGAATCGTGCAATCGATTGGCCTACGCTCTACCAAAATTCGGCTTCTGGCCGGGCCTCAACTGTCAATTCCTAATAAACTCATAACTGACAAGGAGATCCAGAACCTGGCACGTAGAGAGTATATAAGACGCAGATTCAGTATTCTCATCCCTCAGGAGACACCGCCGGAGAAAATCAATCGCGCGGTGGAAATTCTAAAGGAGATCCTGTCCATACACAAGGCGCTGGACTCGGAAACCGGGGACGGTGCCTCTACTGTGGATACCCGGGTTCCGACAGAAGACAAGGCAGATAAGGGGCCACATCCTAACGAGGCCATCAATCAGCCAAACCGTCCTCCTCGCGTCTATTTCGACGAATTGAATCCCGACTCTCTTAGCATTTTGGTTATTTATTGGTATAAGCCGCCCAAGGTCTGGGATTATAAAAACCATGCCCATTGGGTGAACATTCAGATTATCGAGCGCTTCAAAGCCTTCAAAGCAGAAGGCATCCCATTGTATATGCCAACTCAACGACAACACCTGGCAGATGACGACACGCGCCCGCTGACCATTGGCCAGCGGAAAATGCTCATGGAAGAGGCAATGGAGAAAGGCAACGGGAATACTGATGAAGAAGGATAATGATCATTGCGATTCGATTGATGAAAAAGTCATAAACGAAGCTTTCAACATGAGCCATTCCTTTTCACAAGCCGGTTCGGGCAAATGAAAGGAGGCATTCATGAAATTTACATGTTGGAAAAGACGGGTCGAATGGCCCTTACCGTATCCGCCGACGAGGTGAGGTTTGTGGTCTTCGGGATTTGCACACCGAGATAGATATCTTCATTCTTCGAGTATCACTCAGCTGACAAAAGAGCATACGCTGTTGGAACCTAAGGAAGAGAAAACATGAAAACAAAAAGGAGCACCATGGAGACAAGGAGAAAAAGGAATCTCCCGACTACCAGCCTGGTAAACGGGATACGAATCTGTTGCCTGTTCACTTTCTCTCTATCCCTTACCAGTAAGGCCATTGCCAATCCTCTTGTTCCTTTTCATCTAATGGTAAATTAGATCCTTTAGAATCCAATAATCCACCCCAGTTGGT
>JARRPY010000302.1:0-12416 GCA_037382425.1 Deltaproteobacteria bacterium | reverse complement strand
AAAAACGGTGGAACGTCAGCACGTGGTCTCCTCTAAAATGACTGACCAGGACGTGATCGGCGTTTCAGAGGAAGACGGGCATTTTCAGGTGGTGATTCTTTACGTCCGAAAAGGCTACTTGATGGGCACCCGGAGCTATCTCTTCAAAGATCGTGCGGCATCTTGCTCCGATATACTGGAAGCCTTTGTGAAGCAGTACTATGCCCGGGGAATCTTTATGCCTAAGGAGATTCTTCTGTCTCATCCTTTGGAAGACCTCTCCGGCATCGGTGACTGGCTCTCGGGTCTGGCCGGGAAAAAGGTCCACATCCGGTACCCTCAGCGGGGCGAGAAAAAACGACTGGTCCGACTGGCGCTCAAGAACGCCGAGAATCTTCTTGAGAGAATCCTCGAGGCCGGTTTTGAGGAGGATCTACTGGCACGCCTCCAAGGCGTCTTGGGCTTGTCGAACAAGCCCAGGATTATCGAGGGACTCGACATATCCAATCTTCAGGGCGGAATGGCTGTGGGGTCAGTGGTTTCTTTCGTAGAGGGGAGGCCCCACCGTGGAGGGTATCGCAGTTATCGCATCGCGGCGGTGGATGGCATCGATGATTACGGTATGATGGGGGAACTGGTCGACCGTCGTCTGAAGAGAGGGGAACTGCCGGATGTGTTTGTCGTTGACGGGGGAAAAGGTCACCTGAACGTGGTGAAACAGGCGGTGGATCGGTACGCTCAAAAGGCAGGCGCCGAAAATGGACCACCGGTCACTTACGAGGGTGAAATCCTTATTCCGGGCGTGTTGTCCATTGCAAAGCCGGAGGCGCTCCGGCAGGAGACAGCGGACAAGATCTATATTCCGGGGAGAAAAAACCCGCTGGCACTCAAATCGGGCGATCCTCTCTTACTGCTGATCATGCACATACGCGACGAGGCCCATCGTCGCGCCATTTCGCATCATCACCGGTTGAGAAAAAAGGGACTTACGCGATCCGATTTGGACGGCATCCCCGGGGTGGGCCCGAAGCGCAAACAGCGTCTCCTTCGGCACTTTAATGGCTTCGAGGGGGTGTCCAGGGCAAGCGTGACCGCACTTCAGGAGGTCCCCGGCATCAGTCACACCTTGGCTGAGAGCATCGCTGCTTTTTTCGAGGGGACCCGGTCCCTCTCCCCATAGAGATAAGCGCCAACCTATTTTTTCTTGGGGGAGGGAATCGTCTCGTTCGCTATTGTTTCTCTTCTACCGGAATACCCCACCAGTTTTGTTCCTCAGATTTCAAACCGGTTTCCGGGGTGGGTTTCTTATAACCGAACCAGCTATATTTCAGGTGGTCCCAGTTCTTGTACATGGTGTCGTGTTCCCAAAATCCCGATTCCTTCGCCGCTTTTCCACACCCGAATAGGAAAAAGCCCGCAACCAACATCAAGACCAGTTTTTTCATTGTCCGTTTCCTCCCATTTAAAAGCTCTCGAAAATTTGAGTTTAAATACTATAGGATGTCGGCGAAGAGAGTTCAAGTAAAATCAACAGGAAACAAACGCCGGCATAGAGATCAGCCTGCAAATTGCATGAACAGGGTGACGAGTCCCAAATATATGAGGAGACTTAAAATGTCATTGGACGTGGTGACAAAGGGACCTGCGGCCAGCGCCGGATCCACGTTGAGCCGCTTGAGGGCCAGCGGCACGGCTGCTCCGATCAGGCCCGAAATAATGATGATAAAGGTGAGGGCCATGGTGACAATGCACCCCAGCCTGTAATCTCCAAGCCATAGACCGACAATAAATCCCAGCAGGATGCCGCACACCAGGCCGTTGATGACGGCGACGCGGAGTTCCATAAAGAGGCGTTTCCCCATGTTCACCAGGCTGATATCCCCTGTAGCCAGGCCCCTCACCACCACCGTAGCGGCCTGGGTCCCTGTGTTTCCACCCATGGCCATGATCACCGGAAAGAAAAAGGAAAGGGCGATCATTTTCTCGAGAGACGACTCGAACTGATTGATCACGAGGGCGGCGAAGACACCACCAAAAAGGGCCGCAATGAGCCAGGGGAGTCTTGCCCGGGAGATCCTTAAAGTTGACTCTTCCGTGATCTCCTGATCGATGACGCCCGCCATCAGAGACATGTCCTCGTCCGCCTCCTCTTCAATGACATCAATAATGTCATCGTAGGTGATTCGACCCACCAGTCGGTTGCGATCATCGACCACCGGAATGTTCACCAGGTCGTATCGCTTCACGAGTTGGACCACTTCCTCCTGATCCGCCAGGGCGTTCACGGCGATGATTTCACTGTTCATGACCTCGCTGATCTTTCTGTGTGGTGATTCGATGACCAGGTCTTTCACGGAGATCAGTCCCACTAGTCTTTCAGAATCGTCCGTCACCCAGATATAGTAGAGGTTTTCGACCTCTCTCCCTTTTTCCCTTATGGAATCGATGGCATCCTGAACAGTATCATCGGCCCTGACCGCTAGGAACTCCAGGGCCATGATTCCGCCAGCGGTATCCTCCGGGTAGGGGAGGAGCTTTTGGAGTTCAAAGGAGACCTCATGGCCGAGAGATTCGATGACCTCTTTTGCGCGGTCCTCGGGTAAGTCACCGACGAGGTCAGCCGCATCATCTGAATCGAGTTCTTCAACGATCTCGGAAATGGCCTTTGTGTCGAGATCTTTTAAGATCCGTTCCTGAATGGGCGGTTCTATTTCTACAAAGACCTCTCCTGCTCCCTCGGGTTCCAATAATTGAAAGAGGAAGAGTCGCTCATCCCGATCCAAATATTCAATCATGACACGTTCAACCAGTTGGGTGTCAACGGATTTACCTGTAAAATCGGACAACTCCATGTCCTCCTTAATGTATCGAATTACTTTTGTCTCTTGATGGTTTTGAGGAGTAATTTGTCCAATGCAACATGGTTACCCATGGTCTGTTCAATATCCTTGAGAGGGATCTCTGCCCTGGCCGCACTCCTATGCCCCCCGGCGGCGCCTCCCCAGGAATTGAACCATGATTGGGCCTGCTTTCCCGCATCGGCTTTTAGATCCGCATTTCTGAGAATCACAACGAGTTTGTTCTCGTATATTCCCGCCACCACGCTCCACTGGACTTCGGCGAGCTTCATGAAAAAGTCGGCAATGATGACCAGTTCGTCCGGATTCGTGACCGTTTCCATGTACACGAATGCAATATTTTTGACACAGATCAGGCGGTCCATGGCAACGCGTATATTCTTAAGGGTTTCCAATGTAATTTCAGAAGATTCAATCTTCTTTATGATGTTCATGTTGACATACTGGTAGAGATAGCGAAAGGCGTTGATGTCTTTGGGAAGCGAGTCCCGAACAAAATTGTCGGTGTCTGTCTTGATGCCATAGAAGAGGGCCGTGGCCAGGCTCGGCGAAGGGGTGATCTTTGCGGCCCTTAGGTATTCGGTCATGATGGTCGAGTTGGCACCGTAATTTTCTCTGATATCCAGGAACATGGCCTTTGTTGATGGGTGTGGGGGATGATGATCGATCACAATGTCAAAGAGATGGCGCTCGAACGGTTTATAGTGTGCCGGTTGGGAATCCACCATGGCCCATCTTTTGATTTTTCGGTTTTTCATGGAGCGTATGCGTTCCAGTTTTATGCTGAGCAGGTTGATTAATGCGAGGTTGTCGGAGCGTTCGATGACATTTACATGATAGAGGACCACGTTTTTTACCTTTCTCCACAACAGCCGTTTGAGTGCCAGTGCGCTGGCAATGGCATCGGGGTCGGCACTCATGACGATGCCCAGCGTCTCGTCAGGGCTCAGCGTATCAAACAGCCGGTGACACCGCTCCGTCGTGGGGGTGGACTTGGCAATGGGATGGTCCATGAGGGATGGCATATGGATCACTCCTTGGGGCTTTTATTGAATACAGAGGGGTGGTAAACAGGCCCGCCGCCAAAGGCCTTGACCGTTTCACCCTACCTGAAGTCCCTCTAAAAGGCAATGTTAGGGTGAACCCGGAGTCCTCGGCAACCTACCACGGCCAGATGTCCTCCAGGTATGTCAAACTGGGCTGGAGAGCGGCTTCCTCGTGAGGTTCCAGTGTGATGGTTCGTAATGGGATCTCCATGGCCTTTAACCGGTTGAAGAGCCCTTGAAAATCAATGGTGCCGGCGCCCATGGCCAGGTGATCATCTCTTTGACCGGTGTTGTCGTGTAAGTGGAGTTGTACCAGATACGGCGCCATTGTCTCGATCCATGCGGGGATGGATGCCGCACTGAAGACGGATTGATGCCCTGTATCCAGGCAGAAGCCGACCGCTTGCTCTGTCAAATCTTCTAAAAGCGCCTTCAATTCCCGGGGTGTCTCTTCGTAGACGTTTTCCAGGACCAGTACCGACCCCTGGTCACGGATCTCTGACCCCAGCCATGCCCAGATACGGTGACTCTGCTCGACCCATGCGTCCCACATGGGCCAGTATCTCCTCTGTTCGTATCCTGCGTGGCAGACCACGGACCTGGGTCTAAAGATCGGCACGAGTCTCAACAGCTGCTCGAAACGATGCTGCGTAATGGATCGGATGTCTGGATCGGGGGATCCCGGAGAGAGATCCATGAAAGGGCCATGAAGGGTGGTGCTCAGTCCATGGCCATGGAGCCGCTCGGCAATGGGGTGGATATCACCCAACTGGTATCGGTCCAACGCCTCCGCGTCAAAGCCGATTTCCGGATTCAACCGGTAGTTGATGAATCGATCCAGATAGGATTCGTAGAGCATCCTAAACGGGATGTTGACATGAATTTCGGGCGCCGGGGTAGTCATCTCGTAGCATTTTATGCGTTTGAAGTTGGGGGCGTGACAGTCTCTTTTTGAAACGCCGCCATCAACAATGGTTTGTGGCCCACGCCACGCCCCGTGGGCGCCAAACCACGGGCAAAGGGGAATACGTCCAAACGGCGGACACTGTCACCAACGGCTCTGATGGGGCTGTTTTTCACTTGATTGTGAAGTTCGGCCCCTGAGACCGCAGTAACAGTGGTGTCAACGGGTTTCCAAAAGAGACTGTTACGCCCTTGCCAAGGAACTGATACGAAAGGGGAAATAACACGCCATCTCTAATAAACTGCTCGGTGTACGTTGACAAGGAAACGTGGTTCGGTTATAGCTCTTTTCCAGGCGGTCGGACATCTTTATCAACAGATTATCGATCAATACGATGAAAAAATCAATTGCATCCCCGCTATGTTCCGCGTTCATCATCCCCGGTCTGGGGCAGATCCTCAATGGGGATCTGAAAAAGGGACTCATGGTCCTGGGCGGGGTCTTTATCCTTTTTATATTCGCCATCATCAGGCTGGTGCGGTTGGTTCAGGCGGTTTTTACGGTTGGGGACGTCCCTCCGTCAAGCAGTGAAATCCTCCATCGGCTTCAGGTGGAGGATTTTTCCACCCTCGGTTTTTTGCTTGTCGCCTTCGGGAGTTTGTGGCTTTATTCCGTCATCGATGCGTTTTTAAGGGGGCAAAGAGCGGATCGCATGGAGGCAGATAGGGAAGGGGATGAAGGCGTATCTGATCGATGAACTCTCTGAGCAGGATATGGCGAACCTGAGGACACGATTAAAAGAAATCGCCCTTTCCTCCAGCCTGGAGGATATCTTCTGGATCAAGATTCCTCAGGACCTGTTGAGCGATGTTCAATTCAAGCACAAGGACTGCCAACCCCATGTGTTTGCCGTAGAACTGGGTGATGGATGGCTCAAAGTCGAATTTTTCGTCCGCACCCTCAACCACATGCGGTGTGACTGCCCGGCCTATTGTACTCGCCAACAGCGGGATTTTGTCATTCGGTTTACAGACGGAATTCTGACCGAGTTGGGGGCAGCCACATAGAAGAGGAGCTTGTGATTCTACGCACCCGCAAACAAAATCTTGCGTATTTTTTCCTTGACCACGTTTGAGGCCTCTTTATCGCCGAATACCCCGACTCGGATACTCACCTTGGTCTTATCGGATGACTCGTAGTTCAGTTTGATATTTATCGGTTTGCCGTCCTTGAACTCCCCCCACAGGGTCCCTGAAGTGATATCGTGTTCGGAACGGTCAATGCTGCAATTCATCTCTTTGAGTGCCTGACGCGATGCATCCCAGGTTTTTTTAAACGGGGCTTCGTAGACCACAATCAATGCGCCTTCGTAATACTTGTATCCCGCGATTCCGGCCGCCGCACCCGCACCGGCTAGGATCATCGCTCCGCATCCGCTTGACAAGAATAACAACACCGCCAAAACCAGATAACGTGTCTTCGCCATAGCCGCTTCCTTTCCATAAAAAGTTATGGTTCTCCATACAGGCTTGAGAAAATTCTGTCAACCGCATTTCACCGGGAAGTCCGACGATTATGAAATTGACTTAAATAGGCGCATCTGTTATGCCAATCTTTCACAAAATTTACTGGAGGCACATTTCATGGATTACAAAGAGACATTGAATCTTCCCAAGACGCCCTTTCCCATGAAGGCCAACTTGGTGACCAAAGAACCTGAGATGATCGCAAAATGGGATAGAGAAGACCTCTACAACACCATACGAGAGGCGTCAAAGGGCCGGAAGCGATATATGTTCCATGATGGTCCCCCCTATGCGAATGGGCACATTCACATGGGTACGGCGTTTAATAAGGTGTTGAAGGATATCATCATCAAATCAAAACAGATGGCCGGCTTTGACACGCCTTACGTGCCGGGATGGGACTGTCACGGCCTTCCCATTGAGCACAAGGTAGACGGGGAACTCGGCCGAAAGAAAAGAGAGATGAGTCAGGCGCGGGAAGAATTCAAACGGCTGGGTGTTCTGGGGGAATGGGACCGGCCGTACTTGACCATGAATTATCCCTTTGAAGCCACCATCGTGAGGGAATTCGGAAAGTTTGCCTTAAACGGCAGCCTCGTACGGAGCAAAAAACCCATTTACTGGTGCACCTCATGCCAAACCGCGCTCGCCGAAGCCGAGGTCGAATACGAAGAACATCGGTCCCCCTCCATCTTCATTAAATTTCCCATGATTTCCGAACTTTCCCATTTGGATGGCCTATTGAAGGGAAAGACGGTGTATGTGATCATCTGGACCACCACGCCCTGGACCATTCCCGCGAACCTGGCCATCGCCCTTCACCCGGATTTTGAGTACGTGGCCGTTGAGACCGGTACGGGTGACATCATGATCCTGGCCGAAGGGCTCTTGGATATCTGCATGCAGCGTTTCGGCATTGAAGAATATGAGGTGGTGAAACATCTCAAAGCGGCCGATCTGGAGCATTTGAAGGCGAAACATCCCCTTTACGACCGCGATTCCGTGATCGTCCTTGCGCCTTATGTGACCTTGGATGCGGGCACCGGTTGTGTTCACACCGCCCCGGGACATGGGCGGGAGGACTATGAAACCGGGCTCCACTATAAGCTGGATGTGTACTCCCCGGTGGACGGCACGGGCCGTTTTGCGCCGGATGTCGAATTCTTCGCCGGTATGGAGGTGGTTGAAGCCAATCGTGCCGTACACGACAAACTAAATGAGGTGGGCGCCCTCCTTAAGGAAGAGGAGATCGTCCATGAGTATCCCCACTGCTGGCGGTGCAAAAAACCCGTCATTTTTCGATCCACGGAACAGTGGTTTATCTCCATGGAGAAAAACAATCTCCGGAAAAAGACCTTAGGTGCCATCAAGAAGGTCAACTGGATACCGGCATGGGGCCAGGAGCGAATCTACAATATGATCGCCAATCGTCCGGACTGGTGCATCTCACGTCAAAGGGCATGGGGTGTCCCCATTACCGTCTTTTTTTGCAAGGATTGTGGCGCGGTGGTCATATCCCAGGACATTATCGATCACGTGGCCGCCATGGTGGAGAAGTCGGGTGCGGACGTTTGGTTTACCGAATCCGAAAAGGTCCTCTTGCCTCCCGGCACGAAGTGTCCCAAATGCCAATCGGATCGATTCGAGAAAGAAACGGATATTCTGGATGTCTGGTTTGATTCGGGGGTCAGTTATGCCGCGGTCATGGAATACAGAGATTATCTGGACAGCCCTTCGGATCTCTATCTGGAAGGGAGTGACCAACATCGGGGATGGTTTCACAGTTCATTGCTCTGTTCTGTGGGGACGAGGGGCGAGGCCCCTTACCGCAATGTCCTGACCCATGGGTTTGTGGTGGACGGCACGGGTAAGGCCATGCATAAGTCGGCGGGCAATGTGATTGCACCCGAGGAATTGATCAAGACCTATGGTGCCGAAATCCTGAGGCTCTGGGTGGCAGCGGAAGACTACCGCGACAACATTCGTCTGTCACAGGAAATTTTACAACGGCTAACAGAGGCCTACCGCCGCATTCGAAATACCTGTCGATACCTCCTGGGGAATCTGCAGGATTTCGATCCCAAGGTGGACGCGGTTTCGTACGAGGAGATGGAGGAACTGGATCGATGGGCCCTCAATCGACTTTCGGAATTGAATGACCGCCTCCTCAGGGCCTACGATGCCTTTGAATTTCATCTGGTTTATCACAATCTTCACAATTTTTGCGTCCTCGATCTCTCCTCCTTTTATCTCGATATTATAAAGGACCGGCTCTATACATCCGCTCAGAAAGACAGGATCCGGCGTTCGGCACAGACCGCCATGAACACGATTCTCCATGCCCTGGTCCGATTAATGGCACCCATCCTGTCTTTCACGGCAGACGAGATCTGGGGGTATATGAAGGATGAGAACACCCTTTCCAGCGTACACGCCGATCTTTTTCTGGAGTTGGATGATCAATACAGGGATCCGGAACTGGCGCGGCGATGGGGAGATGTCATCTCGGTTCGAAAAGAGGTCACGAGAGTCCTGGAACTGGCGCGGAAAGAAAAAGTCATCGGACATCCTTTGAGCGCATCGGTGACACTGGGGCTTTCCCCTGATTTGATGGAAAAACTGACGCCTTTCGAGGATCAGTTGCGCTCCATTTTTATTGTGTCGGGGGTATCTTTAAACTCCCTGGAAGCCCTGGAAGAGGGGATGGAGAGTGAAAACATACCGGGTTTAAAGGTGCATGTCTCGCCGTCTTCGGCGCCCAAGTGCGAACGATGCTGGATACATGACTCATCCGTGGGTGAGGACAAAACCCATTCCACACTCTGCAACAGATGCCGAAACGTGTTAGCGCAGATTACCGGTTGATGCTGTTGACCACGCTTTCGGTGGTGGTCCTTGACCAGGTCACCAAGTGGTGGGTGGTTCACCGGCTGAATATGCATGAGACCATCCGGGTCATTCCCGGCTTTTTCGACCTGGTCCATATCCGCAACCGGGGAATGGCCTTTGGTCTGTTGAACGGCCCCCATATGGATTTCAGGTTCTGGCTCCTTCTGACGGCGAGCCTGGCGGCCATTGTCATTCTACTCGTTTGGTTTTTCAGACTTCAGGGCCGGGATGCCCTCACCACCGTCGGGATTTCGCTTATTTTAGGCGGTGCCATAGGGAATATGGTAGACCGAATTCGATACCAGGAGGTGGTGGACTTCCTCGATTTCTACTTTGGGAGGTATCACTGGCCCGCGTTCAATGTGGCACATACGGCCTTTTTGTGGCCATGGGTTTTTTTGCGGCCATTGTCGTTACCGTCAAGCTGGGGAGGGCAGAAGGAATCGACCCCAAACAAATAACGGATATGGGGTTTTATATGATACTTGCCGCAATCTTAGGCTCGAGGGCCATGTATGTGCTGATGAATCTGCCCTACTATATAGACCGGCCCTTAGACATGTTGAAGATCTGGAAGGGGGGGTTGGTCTTTTCAGGCGGCGTAATCGCGGCGCTTGTGGTCATTGTTCTGTACATCAGAAAGCATGCCTTGCCATTCTTGAAAGTCGGGGACGTGTGGGCCCCGGGTCTGGCCCTAGGACAGGGGATCGGCCGTATCGGTTGTCTCATGGCCGGGTGCTGCTATGGCAAACCCACGCATGGGGTTTGGGGGATCGTTTTCACCAACCCGAGGTGCCTGGCGCCGTTGAACACGCCCTTACATCCCACCCAGCTCTATGCGTCTCTGAGCGGCTTTGTTCTCTTTTTTATCCTGTTAATCTTGCGTAAAAAGAGGGCCTTTGAAGGGCAGGTTTTTCTGTGGTTCCTCATCCTTCACAGCATGGCGAGACTCTTCATGGAAAGATTCCGTGGCGATGACAGAGGGATTCTTCCCGGGACCGACATGAGTGTCACCCAGGGGGTCACACTCGTTATCCTGATCGGGGCGATCGTTGCGCTTTGGGTATTGAAACGGAAGAGAGCCAAGTCTTGAGGCAGGCCAAAAGTTTGCTCAAACCGACTCTCCGCTGCGTTTATTTTGGATGTGGGCCACTGCCTTTCGAATCCTTTCCACTACTGTTTTCTGGCCCAAGACGCTCATGACCTCAAATATCCCGGGACTGGCGGTTTTGCCCGTGAGCGCGACCCTGATGGGCTGGGCGATTTTTTTGAGTTTGATGTCGTGTGCATCCAGAAATTCACCGAAGGTTCCCTCAAGGGAAGCCTGGTCAAACCGCTGAAGCGCAGAAAGGCGATCCGTGAGTTCGAGGAGAAGGTCGGCCACATCTGTTTTCAAAAACTTCCTGTCCCCTTTTTCATCGTATTGCACCGTCTCTTCGAAGAAGAATCGGGCCCCTTCGGCCATCTCCACCAGGGTCTTGCTCCTGGGCTTGAGCATCGGGACGATGGCTTTGACCTTCCGGGTATCTATTGAAGCAATCCCCGAGGCCTTCAGGAAGGGAAGAAGTTCCTGTGCGATGGTATCATCCGTGGATTCTCGAATGTATCTGGCATTGAGGTCCAGGAGTTTTTCCGCGTTGACTATCCCGGCTGCCTTCCCCACATGTTCCAGGGAAAACTTCTCAATGAGTTCCTCTATGGTAAATTTTTCCTGATCCCCATAAGACCACCCCAGCCGAACCAGTGCGTTGAGCAGGGCATGAGGCAGGTACCCCATTTCCCTATAGGCTAAAACGGAAGTGGCGCCGTGCCGCTTGCTCAAACGACTCTTGTCCGGACCCAGGATCATCGGGACGTGCGCGTACCGGGGAATGGGTTCGTCAATCGCCTTGTATATGAGAATCTGTCTCGGGGTATTGTTGACATGGTCGTCCCCCCTGATGACATGGGTCACATTGAGGTCAATGTCGTCCGCCACCACTGCCAGGTGATAGGTGGGACTCCCGTTGGAGCGCCGAATGATCAGATCGTCGAGTTCCTCATTATCGAAGGCGATGGGCCCTTTCACCAGATCGTGAAATCGGGTGGTGCCCGAAAGCGGCGTCTTAAGCCTGACCACACTTCCTTCGCCGGGCCCTAGTCCGAGTTCCCTGCAGGTCCCGTCGTACTTGGGTTTGAGACCTTTTTCCATGGCCGCCTTTCGCTTTGTCTCGAGTACCTCCGGAGCGCAATGGCAATGATACGCCTGCCCGGTATCCAGCAGGCGATCAATGAGCTTGTTGTAAATAACGTATCTCTGGGACTGAAAATAGGGACCTTCGTCCCATGAGAGGCCAAGCCATGACATGGATTCCAAAATCGCCTGGGTCGCTTCTTCAGAGGATCGTTCTTGATCCGTATCTTCAATTCTTAGAATAAATTTTCCGCCCTTTTGTTTCGCAAAGAGCCAATTAAAAAGGGCGGTTCTGGCTCCGCCGATGTGGAGGTATCCGGTGGGACTGGGCGGAAAACGGGTAATGACACGTTCTGTAGGCATGGTAGACATAATGAAACTCAATACCCTCCTTCAATACCCGGTATGGGACGGGTTGTTTGTGCGACACAGGTTTCGGTCCGGACCCTGACGAGGTTCAAGCAGCAAACATCTCCGGTGAACCCATCAGGTGTCTGCGGCATAGACCCAACTGTAGGGAACCGGTTTGGCCTCCAGGGCGTCCGGCTTGGGGTGCAGAAGTTCGTGACTGAGCCGGATCCAGTTGTAGGCGGGTCTGAGCTTTCTGATTTTTCCGTCCTCAGGAGGTGTGGAATGGGGCGTGTGCGTATAGGCCGCTTCGAGTACCCCGAGAAATTCATTTTTCTCAGCATATAAATAGCGGGACTTAAGGAACTCTGAATCCATGTCTTCGCGCTGGGCCAGCGCGTCGACCTGGTCTTCGGTAAACTGAATCAAGAAGAACTTGGAAACCCCCCATTCCGAGTATCGGTACAATGTCCGAGATTCGGAACTGGAGACGAATACGGAGGTGATGCAGTTCAATTGTCTCAAGAGCTGTGCCACGATAAGGCCCGCGGTGCGCCGGCCACCCACCGAATGATGACACCCATAATACTCGAAGAGCTTGTTCTGAAGTATCCTGGCCTCCTCCTCACCGTTTTCGTACAGGTTGTATTGAATGTACCGGAGCCACTTAGCCAGATCCTCTGCCGCATCCGC
>JARRPY010000301.1:0-4081 GCA_037382425.1 Deltaproteobacteria bacterium | reverse complement strand
GATATGTCCCATGGTATGTCCCGGGGTGGAAATGCATTTGAAATGGTATCTTCCCACATGAATTGAATCGTCATCTTCCAAGAGATTCATCTCAGGGACCCAATCCGAGCCGTATTTAGCACCGGGATGTTTGTCCATTGCCGATTGCAATTCATCTTTAGGAAAGCCATTTCTATCGGCATATTTGATCATGGTTTCAAAGCCTTCCCAAGACTCCATAAGCTCTTTTTCCGGCCGGCTGAAATAAATTTGGCTTGTATCCTTGGCAAGCTTCGTCACAAGACCAAAATGATCAGCATGGAGATGGGTAATAAATATATCCGAGTTCTTGAGCTGAACTCCGATTTTGCGCAAACCTGCCATCATGGCTTCCAGGCATTCTTTGCGATTCAACCCCGTATCGATGATCATGCTCCGATCAGTATCCCGAATGATATAAGAATTGAGGTATTTTAAGGGACTTTCAGGGAGTGGGATTTTCACTCGAAACAGATTGGATAATATTTCTTCACACATGCCAGTACACCTATGTTCCTAATGGATTTATAGAAAATTACGAAGAATTACTCTACTTGCCCGTGTAGTTGAAGCTGTCGATAGCACTGACGCCCAACCAGTCTTCGAACGCCGTCTTCTGGAGATTTGGATAGAGCGGGCTTGTCCTTATGAAGGGTTTCGTCTTCTTTTTCTGAAAAGCTACAATATTTTCAGAGGCAAAATCCCCACACAGCGAGAAGCCAATACTTGAGAAAATGGCGTATGATGTCACCATTGGGGCGTCGTTATTTTAAATACCGGGGTCCCTACTTGCCGGGGCATATCCGGCCAGGAATCACCGCAAAAACGGGCCTCTATTTTATACCGGCCTGATTTTAGATTCATGGGCAGTTTCCATTTGATGTTGTCCATATCATCAATATTATTAAAGCTCAGGCAGCCATCTTTCCGAAGCATGTTAAAATTGGGTTTAAAATCAATAAGATAGTTAAGCTTATCACGATCGCCTTCGCGGGCTAATGAAAATTTAGGGTTTACAAAGATAGGGAAGGCCGTCATTCGAATAAACCGAAGCGTAATAGTCATCCCAGGGCGATAAATATCATAGTCGGTTATAATGCCAATGAGTTTGTTGCCATCAGAAATTCCGGTCCCCACACCGGATGTGTTTTCGTCCCAGAAACGGGCGGGTCCCACATCAATGTGAACGACATCCCCATGGTAATACCCAGCACCGCCGAAGTTAATATGCCTGACATAATACCAAAGATCCTCGGCTTCCACCCCCTCTATTTTGAGGTCAACCGCCATGCCGTACTGATGAAGACTGGCCTTGGCCGCGAGATTTCCTTTTTTCCGAAGCATGGCATTGTATTCTGGTTTTCGATAGCCGGATACGACGGTGATTTTTGCACCTCTGTTCAAATGGTCTTCCAGATAATCGATAAACTCGATGAGTCTTAAGGAGAGTCCTATTCGAGAAGGTGCATAGGGGGCCTCAAATACTCGACAGATCTTCTTAAGCGCCTTTTCATCGTAGCTTCCGTTTCCTTTACGGTAAGACCCTGAAAAGGATTTTTTGACTCGTTCACTATATAATGTAATTTTGCCGTCACCTTGAAAAAAATAACGGTCAATATCCTTGGATCCGTCCTCGGCCCACACGCATGATGCAAAAGCCACTGACAGTAACAACGAAAACAGTCCCGAGTAGGTTTTAACGATCTGATTAAAGGTCGAGTGCATCTTGGAGGTACTCCAGCCCCGTGTGTCCCTCAGAGTCTTGTGTCTGCAATCCGACGTTGATGAAGTTGAGCATGTCGGCATAGGCTTTGAAATCTCCGTCCTCGGTTTTGTTTTGGGGCGACGTCTCCGCGTCAGACCAAGCACAAGTGAACGCGTGAAGCGTACCAGTAGTGCCCGCCACGACGCCTATGGTTGGGTTGTCTACGGTGGTCACCGTATACTTCGTATAGATCAACTCGTGCACCAAATTCGGTGGGTTGTTGTCGCTGGCTGCCGCGCTCCAAGTCAACTCAGGTGGGTTCTTTAGCGCATCGACCTCGAAGATTTGCAAGTTAGGAACGGTAACGCAGGCTCCACTGCCTTTGGGTCCAGAGCAAACCTGGTTGCCTTGCCATAGCCCCTTACCGAACAGATACGCGATATCGATCCCTACGTTTGGGGCATTGTCGCCGGGCGTGTAGAGTTCCTGAACGTTGTCAAAGGCCACGATATTGAAACCGTCTGCCTGATTGTTCAGCTGCAGGAAGCTCACCAGATGAGCGACACCGGAGTTATCGACAGGCCCGCCGTCCGCGATTTGGACAATCTTCGCCGCTGCCAACGCTTCCACTGTCATCCCATCTGCCACGAGGTGCTTGATTTCTCCTGCTAACTGGAAGTTGAGGGCTTCATCCGAAGCCGCGTATGCCACCTCCCAATCTCCAGAGACCACGCCACTGGCTGCGAAACCCGCAGCCGCGCTCGAAGCCGCCGCAGCGATCACAACGGGAACAATATCACTTATCAAGGGATTATCGATGGTTGTCATAGCCGTCGCCGGAGAGACCAACGCGTTTTCCGTGTAGCCCAGGTTGAAATGGCTTGAAGAACCAGCAGCCTGGAGAAAAGGGGGTGCCGTGAAGGTCGATCCACTGGGCATGCTTGAGAAGGTCACCGGCGTCACATCGGGAAGCGACCCGGTCGTTTCGCTGCAGGACGCTCCACTATCGCACTTTAGTACTGGGGTAGAAGGGGACAGGCATGCCTGGTAGTATTGTTTGTCCCCGCCTAGTTCGCCGAGAACGGCTTCGGTTGTCAGCATCGTCCCTGCGAGAAGTAACGGTTTGTCCTCTGCCCACAATTGCCGTCGTCCGCTTAGCGGCAGGGCGATTGGGTAGTCCTTGAACACCAAATCTTTCACAACCTTGCTCCAATATGTAGCATCTTCCCCTGTATAGTATGTGAAGACACATGCAGTAAACGCCTCCCCACTCAGGCTGTGGCAGTCGGCTTGATCGAACAGATACTGCTGCTGTCCCAGCCATCCGGTCGCGCTTTCTCCTGAGACCGCCCAAGTGTTTATGGCGTTGGTTGCTTCAATCGCCGAAACAAAATCATCCGAGTACATCATCATCGTGCTGAACCAGCTGCCACCGGAGTTTGAGGATACGGTGCCCACATTTGCGAACACATCTTCAAGCGTTTTCCTGCCGCCATCCAAGAGCGCCAAAGTCCATCCTGTGTGGCCGGTATGAGCTCGCCAACCACCGCCCGCAAACGCCACGTGCGCTGAAGGCTCTTCTCCTTCTAACGACGGAGGCGGAGTGGAGTCGGAGGAACTGCAACCGACGACATAGAAAAGACCGATCGCGGCGAAGGCAAGCTTAATGGAATGATGAGTAATCTGTAGCTTCTTGAGCCAGGCCATGGTTACTCCTTTGTGTCCTGTCCAACATAGAGAGTTATTTGAAATCCGGACCGATCTATACATTAACATGGAATCAATAGGTTCTATGGAAAATTTACCACAAACTGGTGGTTTAGACAAATTTTAAGATTGGGATCGGCGTGGTGGTTTCGTCTTGAAAAATCCGCTAGAATGAACCCAAATTGAAGGCCCTTTCTAACGTCAATCTAACCAGTCGAAGAGTTGTGATAATTGCTATCCTTCACGATAGCTTGAAAACCCCAGAATCATTTAGATCAGCTCAGGAATTTTGGTTAGAATTTTCCTACACGGACCAGCGAGTCTTGTAGGAGGTACTCCCAATAACGGAATGTTTAGGTCACCCTTAATAGTTCCATGAAGTTTCCCCGGCCTGGCCAATTGAATCCTATAGGGTTCATCCTCATTAGAGCGGAGGGCGTTCCAAGCGTTCCTCTGAAACGAAACAACCGCTCCATTTTTTCTGACGAACTCTCGGCTGAGATTTATAATTCTTTCTGTCTCTGCTTGTTCAAGTCTCCGCATTGCACGAATTCCGATAAGCTTCTGAACGCCAGCGACACCTCCCCATTTTCCTCCGGGAGGACTTGGCATGGATATGAACACGCATAATCCAATTCTATATGAAGAGGC
>JARRPY010000300.1:0-4092 GCA_037382425.1 Deltaproteobacteria bacterium | reverse complement strand
TCAGGTCCCCATACTCGAGCCCCCCCTCCAGCCGCACCCCGACGTCCGATTCTTCCGTAGCGGCCCCCGGTTCCTCTTCGTAAAACTTGAGCTTATAAAGGGCCGAATCCCGGTCGAGACCGGACAAGGTGGGCTGGGCCTGCAGGAAGCCCCCGAACTCATAGGGCTTTTTCTCCACCTCCTTTTCAATCTCGGAAAGGTCAAATGTGGGGGTTTCCTCAGACATGGACGTCCGGCACAAAAGGCCCGCCAGGATTAGGGCGCACAGGAGGATGACCCCGATCTTCACCGAAGACTCTCGAGCCTGGGCATGAACTTGAGGGTGAAGGCCTCATCCGGAATCTCCCGGGCGTTGATGCCGGCGAAGATCATGTAGGACCGATATCCCTTGTAAAGCGGACTGTCCGTTTCGATGACGGCCGGACGGACGATTCCTCCGCCGAAGTCCTTCTTCTGTTTGAAATAAAGTGTCTTGATGAGCATGTCGGCCTCGGTGCGGCATTCGATCCGGGTGGGCAGCATCTTTTCCCTGTCCACCCACATGCGAAGCTGGTCATAGGCCACACTCCGGGTTTTGGCCTTGAGGTGAAGCAGGTATTCCTTTCCCAGGTCTTCCACCTTCACCACGTCATACTCTTCGGCGTAATCCAGCCGCATGATGTCCGCATTATTGAAAACACCCCCCACCACCGACTGAAGGCTCGTGATGCGTACCGGCTTGCCCACGTTGGGAATATACAACCACATGTTTTCGCCCAGCCTCAGAGTAGTCCGGCCCTTGTCGCTGGCAGGAGAGATAAAGAGACCTGCGATCTTGTCGTTTCCCTTTTTCACCGTGAAGAGGATATACTCCTTCTTTCTGCCGTCCGGCTCCACATTGACGAGTTTTCGGTACATCTCGTACGACTCGGGCGTCAGGTTTTTGTCCACCTGATCCAGGATGGCGTTTCCGTCCACGGCATAAGCAGGAACAGCCGCCAGCAGCACCACTAACATCAAAAACATTGTTACGTTTCGCATACCTTTACTCCTTACTTTGAAAGCTACCTGCCGATAGCGTCTGCCAAAGGCATTCTCCCGGTTTTCAGCCCTTCTTCAATCCTCAATCAAAAATCATCAATCCTAAACGTGCCCCAGGGCTTCGATGGGGTCCATCCGCGCGGCCTTGAGGGCCGGCTGAAGGCTGGCCACAATGGAAACCCCCATGACAATACCGGAAATGGTGAGGAGCGATGCGGGGTCGAGGGTGGGCGCGAGGATGAGACCTGTCTGTCTTCCGAAGTCAAAGGTTATTTGGGCCGCATTCAGGGCGGTGATGGCCGCAACGCTGAGAAGACTTCCGACGATCGCACCGATGGCCCCCATGAAAAACCCCTCAAACAGGAACAAGGAAAGGATCTTTCCGGGGAGGGTCCCGACGGCGGCGACGGTTCCGATCTCCCGCACCCGCTCGTACACGGCTATGATCATGACGTTCATGATGCTGATCAGTACGATGGCCACCAGCATAATCTTGACAAATAGGGTCATCATGTCGATCATGCGGGCAATATTGAAGAAGGGAGACAGTTTCTCCCAGGTTTGCACGTCAAAGATGGGTTTGCCCACCTTGTTCAGCTCTCCGGAAAGCTTTGCCTTAAGTGTTTCGAATACATCTTGGAGTCTTCCAAAATTCTTTATTCTCACGGCGATTTCGCTGATTTCCGGCTGATCCATTCTCAGGATCTCCATGGCGTCGTCTATGTGCACATACCCGTCCCTTCCGCCGGGACCGGTGGCACTTTCCAGGATCGCCCCGACCTTGAGTTGTTTTCCGTTCACCGATCCATCCCGGTTGGTGGCGATCACCACCACCAGGTCACCGACCTTCACCTTCATCCCTTTAGCCAAAAGCTCCGGCACGAAAATTTCGCCCTTTCTTAGAGCCTTTTTCCCCTTCATGACCCTCGAAAGGAGGAGCGGAACCGTTTTAAACTCCATTTCCGGGTCTATCCCGTTGAGGCGGATATTGGCGGTTTCGGTGAAGTTGCTGAACATGGCTCCAAACTTGATCCTTTTTGAATAGGCCTCGATTTCCGGCATTTCTTTGAGCGCAGCCTCTGCCTTACGAACCGCACCCGGTTTCATGTTCATGGTGAGCGGCAGGCTGTCGATGGCGGCCAGGTAGCCTTTCCGGTGTATCTGCAGGTGACCCACAAAGGAATCCGTAATCTCACCGATCATCATGCTTTTGAAAGAACCGGTCACCGCAACAAAGCCGGTTACGAAAAGAACGCCTATGACGATGAGGGACAGGGTCAGGAGAGTTCTTCTCTTGTACCGAAACAGATTCCTTGCGGCAATTTTTGCGAGATTAGCCATTATTGCGCCCTCCATGGTTTCCGTTCTTTTTCAAAACACCGTCTTCAATGCGGTAAATGACTTCTGCTTCTCCTATGATTCGGTGATCATGGGTGGAAAAAACAAAGGTCGTCTCCAGTTCATCGCGAATTTTTTTCATCAGCCCAAGGATACTCATGGCCGTGTCGTGATCCAGATTGGCCGTAGGCTCATCGGCCAAGACCAGTTGGGGATGGGTCACCAGGGCCCTTGCAATGGCCACCCGCTGTTTCTGCCCGCCCGAGAGCTGGTCGGGCCGCTTCCCCTTTTGTTCGCCCATCCCTACCGCCTCAAGGAGTTCCTCGACCTGTTCCCGACGTCTGGAGGCAGGAACATTCTGAACCACGATGAGGGGGTATTCCACGTTCTCATAGGCAGTCAGTATAGGAATCAGGTTGAAACTCTGAAAGATAAACCCGATATGCGTCCCTCTAAAAAGGGCTGCATCCTTTCGGCCAAGGGCCGCCACATCGGTTCCGGCCACCAGAAGCCGGCCCCCGGACGGCTTATCCAGGCAGCCGATAAGATTGAGGAGTGTGGTCTTGCCGCTCCCCGAAGGACCTACGACAGATACAAACGCCCCTTTTTCAATGGAAAAACTCACACTCGTGAGCGCCTGCACTGTGATCTCTCCCACGTGGTAGGTCTTGGTAATGTTTTCCGCTACGATTAATCCCATTGGTTTTTCTCCTTTTGAATTATATTCGACCGGCTCCTGATATTGGTCTGTGTCAAAGCGGGTGCATCTCAACTCGGTCTCACTCTTTTCCTGTTGTTTAAGTACCTTCAGAAAGTCGATGAGTTCGTCCCATTCAACAGGTTTGGGGGAAAATCCGTTCACTCCCCGTTTGGCTGCCTTGACGCTTATCTCCTCGGTTGCGACTCCGGTCACCATGATGGTTAAAATTTCCGGCTGGACTCTCCTGGCCTCTTTGATCAGATGGAGACCATCCATCCCAGGCATCTTAAAATCGGTGATAAGAATACCGAAGGATTCTTCCTTCAGTTTCTTGATAGCCTGTGCTCCCGACCCGCAAGAAGCGGTTTGGAAACTGGCGCCTTGAAGGAGCTTTTCCATGGCCATCCTTGAGGGAAGATCATCATCCACGATTAAAATCCTTTGAGGCCTCATTTCTTGACCCTGTTGGATACCTGGTTTTTGCTTCAGGAAGAGAAAAACTCATTCTCTACCCCCCTTTGGATCGGTGAAAGCGGGGCAGAGGATCCTCCCCATCCTCCACCCCGTGGCTTAGGATTATCAGCGACCGAATGGACCCCTAAAGCCCATCCGGGGACCGAAGCCCGGGCCCGGCCCAATGCTTGGGCCAGGACCAAATCTCATGTGCGGGCCGAAACCCGGACCGGGACCAAAGGTCCTTAATTGGGCCAGCTGCTCCGGCGTAAGAAATTTCCGGATCTTAAGCCCGAGTGTTGTGGCTTTCTGCCGGAGCTCTGACTGAAGAGACGCCAATTCTTTCTGCTTAGCCGTCACCGCAGCCGGATCAGGGCTTGGGGAGGACCAGAGGTCGCGAAGCTCCGTCCCTTTCGCGTAAAGCTCTTTCTGGAGAGGCTCAACCTCTTTCAGAAAGGCGTCCCTCAACGCCTGTATCTGATCGGATTGCTCCTTTGTCAGATCCGGGATGGGTGGAACCCCGTACGCCGGTCTCCCGAAACCCCGACCGAACATGGGGCCGAAACCAGGGCCCCAGGCCA
>JARRPY010000299.1:0-4100 GCA_037382425.1 Deltaproteobacteria bacterium | reverse complement strand
CTGTCCTCCAATTCTCCCGCAACGGCGATGCCGGGACAGAGATGCCCCCCGGTCCCACCGCCCGCAATGACGAAGCGAAATGCCTCCCTTTTCTTGTTCTCTTTGGGCCGTTTTCCTTGCATTATCGCCTCGCGGAAATATTCAGCAGCACGCCGATGCTGGCCAGGGTGATCACGAGAGAGGATCCGCCGTAACTGATCAAGGGCAGGGGCAAGCCCTTGGTGGGCAAAAGGCCCACCACCACCCCCATGTTAATGATGACCTGAAGGGCGATGAAACAGGTCAATCCCAATGCCAGGTAGCTGCTGTAGAGATCTCTGGCGTTGAGGGCCACCTTTATTCCTCTGATGATCAGCGCGCCAAAGAGGATGATGACGACGGCAACACCGATAAGCCCCAATTCCTCTCCCACAATGGAGAGTGCGAAATCGGTGTGCGGCTCGGGAAGATAAAATAATTTTTGCTTGCTGTTCCCCAGACCCACACCGAATATCCCGCCTGATCCGAAGGCCAAAAATGAGTGGATGATGTGGAATCCAATCCCCTGCGGATCCGCCCAGGGATCCAGAAATGCCATCCATCGGTTGAGACGATAGTCCGCCTGCAACACCAGCCACCCCACAAGGGGGAGGAACAGGGCCGAAAGGGCCGCAAGCTGATACACCTTCACTCCTCCCAAAAAGAGCATGATCATGAGCCAGGCCCCTATAATGACTGCTGTGCCCAGATCCGGCTGAAGAAGGATAAGACAAACAAATACACCCGCGACCATCAAATGGGGCAGTACGCCGGTTGAAAATGACCCCATCTTGTCGCCTTTCTTGGACATGGAATAAGCCAAATAAACCGCCAGAAAAAACTTTGCGAATTCTGAGGGTTGAAAAGAGACGCCTCCCAAAGGCAACCATCTACAAGCCCCGCCCACCGTCCGCCCGAAACCGGGTATAAGCAGCAGGATTAGCAAGCCGCCGCCGATGATCAGAAAAGGATACGTTAATTTGGAATAGAGGATGCAGGGCACGTAACGGGCGATGATCATCAGTCCAATGCCCACGGCACAAAACAGGGCTTGTTTTCTGAGATAGAAATAGCTGTCCCCCATGCGGTGTTCGGCCAGATTCGAACTGGCACTGTAGACCACCAGAAGGCCCAGTCCCACCAATAGAATGGCCGGAATGAGAAGCATAAAATCGTATCCCGAGTCCCGTTGCTTTGTGTCAGCCATTGACGACTCCCGATTCATGGACGGTGTTCACCTGTTGTTCGTCACAGGTTTCCATCAGGGAGCGAACCGCCGTTTTGAATGCCTGGCCCCTCTGAGCATAATCGGAAAACATATCAAAGCTGGAACACGCGGGTGCCAGAAGTATGGTGTCCCCTTTGGATGCCATATCAAAGGCTTTCTGCACGGCCGTTTTCATGTCTTCGGCCGAGGAGAAAGGCAGTACCCCCTCGAACGCCCGAGCCAGGAGCGGCGTTGCCTCTCCCAGAAAGACCGCCCCTTTTAGTCGTCCCCGTCCCGCTTCGATCAGCGGCGCATAATCCGCCCCTTTGTGTCGCCCCCCTGCGATGAGGATCAATCCCCCATCAAAGCTGCCGATGGCCCGCGCGGCCGCATCCACATTGGTGGCCTTTGAATCATTGTAAAAAGATATGTCGTGAAGCGTGTCCACATATTCGATTCTGTTGGGGAGCCCTTGGAAGGTATCTATGGCGTCCTGGAGGATATGCGTTTGTATTCCCAGCACCTGACCCGTCAAAATGGCGGCCATGAGATTTTCTTGGTTGTGTACGCCGGGGAGTGAAAAACGATCCAGCGAGAAACGGGCCTCAGTCCCTCTTTTGAGACCACACGAGATGGTCTTTCGTTGAATATGGGCATTCCGCCGGATGTTTCCCTCGCGTCCATAGCGAAGCACATGGAGTTGAGGCGAAAAAGAGATCTCAGATAGGACCGGATCTTCATCATTGAGGATGAGATAATCGCCGGCAGACTGGTTTTCAAATATTCGGAGTTTCGAGGCCACGTAGGCGGAGTAGTCTCTGTATCGATCCAGATGATCCGGGGAGATGTTAAGTATTATGGAGATGTAGGGGCGAAATGTCTCGATGGTGTCCAGCTGAAAACTGCTCACCTCCGCCACCAGATAATCTGCCTTTTCCATTCGAGCGGCATATGCCATGAGCGGTGTGCCGATGTTCCCTCCCACAAACACCTTCAAGCCGGCCTTTTTGAGCATATCTCCCAAAAAGGCCGTGACGGTGGATTTACCGTTGCTTCCGGTTACGGCGATGATCGGTTCATGAATGAACCGGCTGGCCAGTTCCAGTTCTCCCACCACCGGGATCCGTTTTTTGTACGCCTCGGTCAATGGAAACATATCCAGGGGGACACCCGGGCTCACCACCACCAGGTCTGCACTTGAAAATGTCTCCTCCCCGTGTTCGCCCGTTTCCAGAATCACGCCGGCGGATTTAAGCTCGCTTATCTGACGGGCGTCGAGTTCCGATAGGGGCCTCGAATCGCTCACGGTCACCTCCGCCCCTTTTTGTGCCATATACCTTGCGGTCCAGTACCCGGATGTCCCGAGGCCCACCACCAGAATTCGCTGTCCTTTATCAGGCGTCTTCGTCCGGGGTTTTGTAAGGGCCGCCATATTTGCCGTCTACCTCAGTTTGAGTGTGCTGAGAGAAAATAGGGCCAAGACAATGGAGATGATCCAGAAGCGGACGATCACTTTGGGCTCCGGCCATCCCTTTAATTCGAAGTGGTGGTGGATGGGTGCCATCCGGAATATTCTCTGCCCGCCGGTGATCTTGAAATAGGCCACCTGAAAAATCACCGAGAGGGCCTCGAAGACGAACAGCCCCCCCACGAGAATCAACACCAGTTCCTGCTTGGTGAGTACGGCAATGGTGCCCAGGATAGCGCCCAGCGGAATGGAGCCCACATCTCCCATAAAGATTTCTGCCGGATAGGCGTTGTACCAGAGGAACCCGAGGCCTGCGCCCACCAATGCACCACAAATGACCGAGATTTCGCCCGATCCGATGATGTACGGCACCTGCAGGTAAGAAGCGAGTTTTATGTTCCCGGAAATATAGGAAAACCCCAGATAACTGGCAAAAGCAACAATCAACGGGCTGATGGCAAGGCCATCCAGCCCATCGGTCAGATTGACGGCGTTGGAGGTACCCACGATGATAAAGACGGAAAAAGGAATGTACCACAACCCCAGATCAGGGATGACCCGCTTGAAAAAAGGCACATTCAGGTGGGTGTCGAATCCCGGGTATGCATAAATCGCCAAAGAGATCCCTGTTGCACAAATGATCTGAAGGGAAAACTTGACCGAGGCGCTCATTCCTTTGCTGTTTTTCCGGGTGATCTTGAGGTAATCATCTGCAAAGCCGATCAGCCCGAAGCACAGGGTCACGCAGACCACCGTCCAGATATAAAAGTTGCTGGGTTCCACCCAGAGGAGTGTGGAGAAGAGGACGGCGGGAAGAATCATACACCCTCCCATGGTCGGTGTTCCCGCCTTGGTCATGTGTTCGGACGGCCCATCAGTCCTGATCTGCTGGCCCACTTGCATGGTTTTCAGTTTCCTGATGACCCATCCGCCGCAAATCAGGCAGATCATGAGCGCTGTCAGACTGGAGAGAATGGTCCTGAACGTGATGTATCGAAATACATTCAGCCATGAAAAATCGGTGTGAAATAAATAGATCAGTCTAAACAGCATGTGATCGACTCTCGGTCATACCTGTCCATGGTCCGGCGGGGTTGAACGCGTAGTGACAAATGCTCCCCGCTGCTAAGCCGTTACCTCAGTAACGAGGTCGACAAAATAGTCCATTTCAAAGGGCTTCATGATACTCATGACCACGTTGGGAATCCCTTCATGGGAAAGACTTTTTTCCGACGGATTACCGGTCATGACGATGACCTTCTCCTTTCGACCGCCTTTGTGCATGCTCTTGAGCATGCCCACTCCATCTAATCTGGGCATATTGATATCGGTGACCACCAGATCGAAATGCTCTTTCTTCAAGACCTCCAAGGACTCCTGCCCGTCTTTGGCAGAACGCACCTCGAA
>JARRPY010000298.1:0-5426 GCA_037382425.1 Deltaproteobacteria bacterium | reverse complement strand
GGATCATACACGTTCAGCCCGCATTTCAACATCACCCGATCTCGAGTCGAGTACCGCCGTTTCGGATCGGATTCAGGCCTTACCCGAAGCGATCGGTATCAATGAGCGCTTGGCCCTCATCGGTCTCATCGACGAAGGGATCCGCCACGGGTCCAAGGAGTCCCCGCTTGTGGCGGATCTCTTTAATAACCTCTGGGAGCTGGTGAGCAAGACCGTTTCAGGAAGCAAGGTGAATCGACTCAGCCATAAAGATTCCCCCAATGGATTCAAGGTCATAGAAGTGAATGCCGAGACCGGAGAAAACCTGGGTCGTCTGAACATGCTCTATCTCAGAAAACCGATCCCCTGTTACTATCTGGTTTATGTGGAAGTGGCCGAACCTTTCAGGAATAAAGGTGTGGGCAATCGGATCCTCAGCCATTTCAGGGCCTTTTTAGACAGCAAATCCACTGTGGGAATTCTGGACAATATCATCCCCCAGGACGACCCCACCTATGACATCTACGAAAAGCAGGACTGGCAGCCCATGGAGGCGATTATCGGGGAGGCCTTAAGCGGTACCCAAGGATATATGATCTATATCCCTCGACGCCTCAAGGGACGGGATCTGAGAGAATCGCTCGTGAAGGCGGTCCACCATCTGATCAGAAAACGGGAAGTCATCGATATGCGGGATAACGAGGTCATGGTCCAGCGGACCATTGCCGAGTTCAAGGCCCTCCATGCCGCCCTGATGACCTATTTTGCTGAAGAGATCCGGGAGGGTTCCCCTTCTTCGCTCATGAGATTCATGTTCACCCGATTCGTGACCAAATTCATCGCCTTCAGGCGGCGCATTGAAACCCTGCTGGGCTATACGGGCGGGGAATCCCTCGATCAGATCTCGTTAAAACCCGAGATTGCAGAACTGCCGGCACAGTCCTACGCCCCATCCGAGATGGAATCGACGCCCCATCTGGTAACAGGGGACACAGACCTCTATTCGGCCTTGCCCGAGAACCTGAGGAGACATCCGGCTCGATTCATCGAGTCCCTTCCCAATTATCGAAGACCCAATTTGGCCAATTGGTTGAGGGCGCGTGGGTTGACCGAGGATCATACATTGACCATAGGGGACTTGTTGGAGCTGGGCTTTGACCCCACCCGTCTGAAGGAGATTTCCCTCGGTGGAAAGGCGTTTATCTTCGAGAGGATTCAAACCAAGCAGCTTCCGGATCTGAAGCAGAAAGAGGCGTTATTAAAGCATGTGGGCGTGACCCTGCCGGGCACCCGGGTCAAAAACGCGCTGATGAAGACCAATCCCCCTTTGTTGGTCATCCGGGATCGGGGCAATGCCTATGTTCTCCGCGGTAAGGTCAGCGGTATTCACTGGGAGGAGGCCCTTGAGCAAATTTACCGGGAATCTCAACTGAAGGTCCTGGATGACTCCCTCAGCCTGCGGCGACTGATCCGTACCACCGTGGGGAGGGCCATGGAGCGCGTGTCTGAAAGCCTGGAAAGTGAAGCTGGAAACCCGAACGACCTGCTGGCCTGTTTTGTATCATGGAACCTGGAGACCAACCGGCCGCTGGTCCAGATCGATCCGGCGGGCACCTTTCTCAACACCATCTGGCTGGCGTGAGTTTGGGGAATGGTTCAAATATAGGTCAACTTTTTCCAGAACTCCTCATTCCCTTCCTGCCAGTCGGGGCCGAACCGCCGGTCGTAAAACGGTCCCAACCGGTTGAGCCATCGCCACCAAAAGCTCTTTCCCTTTTCTTTCGCCTCCAAGATGTCATCCAAGAAGACGGATATATTGCTTATTTCTTCTTTGGGGACATAAGAGGCCGCACCCCCCTTAAACGATCTTATGGTGTCTTCGGGGCTCAGCGCATGGGCCGTGAGCATGACCGGGATGATTCCTTTTTCTCCGGCTATCTCCAGCAGCCGATAGCCGTCCACCCCCATGATATCCAATATCGCCAGATCAAATTCCTGATTTTCGATATATGTTTTGCCTTCCTCAAATGTGGTCGCCGTGGTGATGTCACAGTCGGGAAGGAGTTCTTCCAATGTTTTCAAGATATCCGGTTCATCATCAACAATGAGAATTCTTTTCCCGTGAATTCGATTTTCTTTTGACAACGGTAACCTCCTCTTCATGGCGGACGCCGAATCCGGCTTACCTGGATGATAAACATAATACCTCACGAGTGTGGGTCAAGGGGCATGAGAGAATATCTATGAAACAGCCACAGTCGCCGTGGAGAATGAGAGGGGATATGGCGGTTTTTACATTTCTATGAGTAGATCAATTCCAATGATCAGAATAACGGTCAGTACAATGGCCCTGAATGCTTTTTGGGAGACATGTTTGTTGAGCAGATTTCCACAGAATCCGCCCACAATGATGAGCGGAGATATGATGGCAGCCAATAAAAGGGATTGGCATGTCAGAATATGTATGTGCAGATAAGCAATTAATTTCAGAAAATTCATGATGGCAAAAAACAGAACGAAGGTTCCCACAAAGCCTCTTTTATCCGTTAATTTTTGGATGAGATACGGAGACATCACCAGCCCGCCGGCATGGATAACGCTGCTTGCGACGCCGGCCAGGAAGCCGAAGAAAACAGGGAAAACCCTTCTAATGGAGGATTGCCCGCTCGTCCATCCGCTGGATGTGATGCGCTTCGAACGCCCCAATTTGAACAGCTGGTAACTCGCAAATAAAATGGCAAAAAGAGCGACCCAGAATCGAAACCATTCGTTGGGAATGACCTTTATCATTGTGGTGCCGAGTACGATACCCAGAACGGCGGGTGGGAGCAGCCGGATCAACTCCCTCTTGTCCCACTCTCCCCAATAGTAGATCACGCCGGCAACGTCCGATACCACCATGACGGGGGCACCCAGTCCCAGCGCCACTTTAGCCGGGAGCGCGAGGGACAAGAGGGGAAGCATAAAAATACCCGCACCGACACCCACGCCATTTTTAATTACGGCCGAACCCACCGCTGCCAATCCTCTGATCACATACTCAAAATAGCCGAAATTTTCCAGCAAGGGGTGAATCCTTTAGCGTGTCAGTGCAGAAATCCGTTCCCGATCAGAAGATTTCTTCCGCCGGAGAGGCCATTTCTCCAACGCGCTTCATGGTGGGACCGGGAAGACCGTCGTAGAGCGGCAGAAACGTCTTGTTGATTTCCTCGTTGGCCTTTTCGAAAAGGCTTTCCCCCCGGGCATTGCATTCCACCATGAAAGGGCCGAAGTGGCTCACCTCCAACACCCACATGGCCTGAGCAAGGCCCAACTCCTCTTTCCATGCCACATCTTTTACGCGGACGATTCCTTTTCCATAAATGGCGCCCAATCCATACCCGACCGTGGTGAGATAGACCGTATGGTTCGGGATGAAGCTGTCCTTGTATACCTTCGACGACATCCCCCCTTTTCCGATAACAAAACGGATGTTGTATCGTCTGAGAAATTCCGGCATATATTTGGCGAATCGAAAGCTCGCCGTTGCCGTCACAGAGGGGACTTTATATTCGCCCGGTCTAATTTCGTTGATGGCCGGTGAACAGTGAAAGGTTGCTCCGCCGAGTGTTCGAATGTCGATGGGAGGCTCTACATTTTTTTCGAAAATCATGTGATAGAGGCCTTCCCTTCCCGTAAAGACCAATCCATCGAGGAATACGGCGTCTCCCAATTCCAGAGAATCAATATCGTCGGGGGAGGCGGGCAGGGTGATGTTGACTTCACGAATGGGACTGTCTTCTACTCTTGTCATTTGTGCACTCCTCTATCTAGCCTATGGTTTCTCTTCGATAATAGGGGGTAAACCACTGCGGGTCTTCCCGATATATGACCCGGCCGTCCGGAAGCAGACGGGCCGTTTTTCTCCTCTGGGCGTAGCAGAACTGCTCACCGGCATGCCCCCTGTGTGCGCATGGGCCGCTTCGATATGAATGTCCAGGACCGCCGAGTTTCCAGGAAATCCCATGGGCCCAAATCCCGAACCCCTCCCCAGTTCTATCAGGTCTTCTTCCAGCCGTGCGATTTCCGGATCGGGGTTCCTGTCTCCCACCAACCGTAAACATGCCGCCTCCTTTGACAGGCGGACGCAAACGTCTTTGGTCCCCCCCACGCCGATTCCGATGACCGCCGGTTGACAGGACATGCCCCGTCGAATAAATTCCGCCAATGAATCAAGGAAGAATCGTTTAAGCCCCGGCACACCGTCCGCAGGAAAGAGCATTCGATAATCTCCTCCGAAGAGGCCGCCTTTATGGACGACGGTAATATCCACCCCGTCCGCTTCCGGTTCAAACGTGTAATCGACACTGGGCGCATGGAGACCGACATTGTTGTTATGATCCTTTCTCGAAAATGGGTGTACCCGATTTGGGCGCAGCGGGATGCTGGCCGTGGTATCCGCCGTGGCCTGTCGAAGCGACTTCTCCAGGGCGATCATTCCGCCTTCGATCACCGCGTCGTTACCGATTTTTACGTAATATCGGGGTAGACCGGTGTCTGCGCACATGGGCCGTCGGTCTTTGATCGCAGCATCGTAGTTTTCAAGAATTTTTTCAAGGACATACCGGGAGTGGGGATTTGTTTCCTCCGCCGCCAACGTTTCAACTCTCTGCTGCACATCCGTGGGGATCTCAATGGCCGCTTTTACATTTAGTTCCCGTGCAGTGTCCAGAATTTTATCCGCACGTATCATGACAACTCCTTTCCAACATCAGATCGTTTAAAAGGTTATGGGCCTTCACTTAAATGGTGACGCTGTTGAAAATAATCAGCGGGCGCATTCCCCGCTGCTTGCGGCGGGGTTAGCGCGCCCAGCCAAAATCGATTCATGCCCATGGGGCATCGGATGCCTTCCCCATACCTGACCCCTTGGGTGGTGCTATTTTCTCTCCAGAACCGTGCAAATGCCCAGTCCGCCGCCGCCGCAGATGGTCAGGAGTCCGAATTGGACATCCTGTCTGATCATCTCATGGATGAGGGTGGTGAGCCGTATGGCGCCCGTCGCCCCGATGGGGTGACCCAGAGAGATCCCGGACCCGTTGACATTGACCTTTTTTTCCACATCCGATGCATCAATACCCATTAGTTTGGCATCTGCCAGAGCCTGGGCCGCGAATGCCTCCTGGATTTCTATGAGATCGATTTGAGTGATGTCTAAAGACGCCTTATTAAGTGCTCTGTTTACGGCTGCGGGGACGGCCGGATAGGTCAGGGTGGGATCGGCGGCCGCAACGGCGAATGACCGGATGTGGACCATGGGCTTCAGACCCCTCTCTTCGGCCCTCGGGGGGGTGGTCAGAAGCCCATGGTCCACATCCGGTCATTCGCCGTTGCGGCCGCCGATCCCACCCTGACCTATCCGGCCGTCCCCGCAGCCGTAAACAGAGCACTTAATAAGGCGTCTTTAG
>JARRPY010000297.1:0-4114 GCA_037382425.1 Deltaproteobacteria bacterium | reverse complement strand
TCGACGTCGATTTCCGTTCCGGAGTCCAGCGCCACGGTGAGGGACTCCCGCAAGACATTTTGGCGGACGATTTTCCCTTCCCCTTCAAGGGTCTTGACCCGTTTGCCCACCTTGGGAAGTCTCCTTTTTACCCGGTTATAGTACTCGTGCTCAAACGTGAGACAGCACATGAGCCGGCCGCACATCCCGGATATCTTACTGGGATTGAGAGAAATATTCTGGCTCTTGGCCATCTTTATGGTCACCGGATCGAACTCCCTTAGAAACGAGGCGCAACACTGCACCCGGCCGCAACTCCCCATGCCGCCGACCATCTTGGCCTGGTGGCGCACGCCGATCTGTCTCATCTCTATGCGGGTCTTGAACTTCCCCACCAGATCCTTGACCAGTTCTCGAAAGTCCACCCGGCCATCGGCCGTAAAATAGACGATAATCTTGCTTCCATCAAAGCGACGCTCCACGGAAACCAGGCTCATGGGGATATTTCGTTCTTTTACCCGTTGATAACAATAGGCGTACACGCTCTCCTCCAACGAACTCCCCTCATCAAACCGTTTGATCTCCTCTTCGGTGGCCAGCCGAAAGATCTTCTTCAGTTTCCGTCTGGGGCCCTTTTCCGGACGCGCCTGCGGTTCGGCAAACACACGACCGATTGCGGGTCCCTCGTCGGTCACGACCATGACCTTGTCGCCCTTGTTAAGGACAAAGTGTCCCGAATCAAAGTCATACACCTTGCCGTTTTCCCTGAATTGAATGCCGACGATTTTATTCATGACGCATTCGCCCCGTACACCCTGAAAATGGCATGCGCCACCATGTCTCTCTCACGAGCGGATCCATCAACCGCCCTCCTTGAATCGCTTGAGGTTCAAGACCGTCCGTTCCATCACCAGGGCGGGGTTTCTTAACCGCCGGAGATCGTTCAATGCGCCATCCAGTGCAAAAAGCGCCTGGATCAGCCCATCGGGTTCAAACATCGTGGCAGCGGTTTCCACTTGATTCTGGATATCGGTATTGACGATGAGCCGTTTCGATCCACCCGTCCGCACCACCAAGAGATCCCTATACCAGCTCTCCCAGATATCCAGCATATCCGTCAATCCGGTTTCCCCGGTATCGGAGAACCTCAGTCCCCATCTGCTGTTTTTCTCGGTGGATCCAACCGCGATCTGAACGGCCTCGGCCTTCGAGCTTTCCAACACGGTCTTAAGATCCAAGAGCCATTTTCGTCTCTTCTTAAGGAAGTCACTCGCCAGAATCTTCAGGGCTACGCCGAGGCTCCCTTCGGATGCCTTTGCCAGGATGGCGGCCTCTTTTGGGTCCACCTGCTTTTCCCTGACAAGCCACTGTCTCATCTCTTCCACATCGAGCGGCTGAAATGCCACCCGCTGGCAGCGCGATACCAGTGTGGGGAGAAGATCAAATGGCTCTGTGGTGGTGAGGACCAAAACATTCTGAGGCGGGGGCTCTTCCAGGGTCTTCAAAAAGGCATTGGCCGCCTCCCCGGTCATGGTTTCGGCCTGGTGAACGACTGAAATGCGGTACGTGCCGGTCACGGGCGGAAAACTGAGCACATGGTTCAGTTCCCGCACCTGTTCGATTTTGATATTCTGCCCATCGGGCCTCATTATGGAAAAATCAGGGAAATTCCCCCCCTCTATCTGATGACAGATAGGGCACCTGCCGCATCCGTCAACACCAACAGGATCTTCGCAGTTCAGGGCAACCGTCAATGCCCGGGCCGTGGTGGTCTTTCCGATACCGGGAATACCGGTAAAGAGGTAGGCATGCGGAATCCGATCCCTGGAAATCACCTGTTTCAGAAATCCTTTGGCGCCCTCCTGACCGATGATCTGTGAAAAATACATGGAAACGTGCTCATCCATCCCTTCAGGGGAGGTGGGGACGAACAGCGCTGAAAATCAGGGCTTCAAGTTTATCTTCGGATGCCCTACCATCCATCACCACAAAGCGTCGGGGTTCCTTTCGGGCCATACGAAGATACCCCTCTTTGACCCGCTGGTGGAATTCCATTTGTTCCCGCTCGAAGCGATCCTGACCCTCCTGCTGATCGCGCTTGTTCCGCCGGATGGCCCGTTCGATTCCCACATCCACGGGACAATCGATAAGGAGCGTCATATCGGGAGTGAGTCCTTGTGCCGCCTCGCCATTGAGGGATCGGATCATGTCCACGTCCAGGCCCCTGGCATACCCCTGATACACGGTGGTCGCATCAAAAAACCGATCACACACCACCCACTTACCCGTTTCCAGCGCAGGCTTTATGACGGACGTTACGTGGATGGACCGATCCGCTTCGTACAAGAAGAGTTCCGCCAGGGCAGGCAGGTGCTCATTCCTGGCATCCAAAAGGATGTCCCGAATCTTCCTGCCCAGGGTCGTGCCCCCGGGCTCCAAGGTCAGTAGGGCGTCGATGCCGGCCTTATGGAGGTTCTCCACCAGTCGTCTGGCCTGGGTGGTCTTTCCACATCCCTCGATCCCTTCCAAGGTTATGAACAATGGATTCTCCGAGAGGGCCGGCTCATAAAGTCTCTGCCTCAGAAAAATGCCCTAACATCATAAGGCCTTACACACCTGTTCCAAGGCGGCGGCCATGGCCTCGTCCTCTTTTCTGATATCCTCCAGGGTCTTCGGCTTTACCTCGGCCGGCCGCTCTTCAAGACCGTATTTCCATTTCAAAAACTGCTCCCCCGTGTTTAGGTAGATCGCATAATTGATCAGATCAAAGTCATCCTTGGCCAGATCTCCCACCTTTTCCCGGGCATCTTCCAACTCCGGCGCCAGATAGTCCGCCGCACGCCCCGTCACCGGCGTCTCCCCACGCTTATACCCCTTGAGCACCCTCTTCTGCACCTCCGGGTCCACCGGAATCGGCGTCTTCCCGTACAGACCGTACACCAGATCCTTCACCTCATTGGTCACCATCTTGTACCGGCCGAACAGCACATTGAGCACCGCTTGTACCCCCACAATCTGGCTCGTGGGCGTCACCAACGGCGGCATCCCCAACTCCCGTCTCGTCACCGCCACCTCTTTATAGACCTCGGGCAGCCGATCGAGAGCCTTGGCTTCTTTTAACTGGTTCACCAGGTTCGAGAGCATACCGCCCGGGACCTGGTGCGCCAATACGCCCGTGTCGATCACCGACATCCGGTGTTTCGCCAGGTAGTCCCTGTACTTGGGCGCCACCGTCTCAATATAGTCGCCCAATTCCAACAAAAGACTCAGGTCCAGTCCCGTATCCCGGTCCGTCTCAAACAGCGTGGCCACCATCGGCTCCACCGCCGGTTGCGACGTCCTCAAGGCAAAGGGCGCCAGGCACGTATCCACAATATCCACTCCCGCCTTGATGGCCTCCAGATACACCATGGACGCCATCCCGCTGGTGTAGTGGGTGTGCAGATGGATCGGAATGCGGATCTCCTTCTTGAGCGCCGTGATGATCTTGGCAATATCAAACGGCGCCATGATCCCGGCCATGTCCTTCAGACACAGGGTGTCCGCCCCCATGTCCTGGATCTCCTTGGCCTTATTCACGTAGTAGTCCAGGTTAAACACGTCCCCGCCCATGCGGCGTTCGGTCAGCGAATAGCAGATGGTCCCCTGAAAGTGCTTGCCGTTGGCCTTGATCCGCTCCACCACCGTCTCGAAATTCCGGAAGTCGTTCAGCGCGTCAAACACCCGGAAGATGTCCATCCCCGCCTCGCAGGTCTTGTCCACAAACAGTCTGGCCACGTCATCAGCGTAATTGCGATAGCCCACCAGGTTCTGCCCCCTCAACAGCATGGAAAACGGGGTCTTCTTAATATATTTCTTGAGCGTCTTTATACGGTCGAAGGGGTCTTCTCCCAAAAACCGGTGCATGGAGTCAAAGGTCGCTCCCCCCCATACCTCCATGGCCCAGAATCCCACGCCGTCCATCTTCTCCGCTATGGGGATCATGTCCTCCGTCCGCATCCTCGTGGCCAAAAGCGACTGATGGCCGTCCCTGAACGTGTTGTCCTGTATCTTCAGCGGGTTCTTTTCCCCACCCTCTAAAAAGGTGTCCATCTAAAACCTCCCTTTCTTCGCTCGGGTCATATCGACCATTTCG
>JARRPY010000296.1:0-4114 GCA_037382425.1 Deltaproteobacteria bacterium | reverse complement strand
CCCGCCGCGTGATAATGGCCCCCACCGGGATGAAGCCGCCGGACAGGGCTTTCGAGATCACCAGGATATCCGGGACCACACCCCAGTGATCCACCGCAAACATACGGCCCGTGCGGCCGAGACCCGTCTGGACCTCATCCGCGATGAGAAGGGTGCCGTAGGTGTCGCACAAGCGCCTGACACCGGGGAGATAGTCATCATCCGGGACAAAGACCCCTTTTCCCTGAATACACTCCACAATGAACGCGGCCACATCCCTCGCCGATAGGACCGCCTCCAGGGCATCCAAATCATTAAACGGGACCGGCACACACCCGGGCAAGAGCGGTTCGTTGCCCTCCCTGAATTCCCTGTTCCCGTTCACCGACAGCGCCCCCAGGGTGAGTCCGTGAAAGCCCCGTTCACAATAGGCCACGCGGCTCCGCCCGGTGGCCTGCCGGGCGAACTTGAGGGCACCTTCCACCCCTTCGGTCCCTGAATTGGTGAAAAAGACCGCATCCAGATCTCCCGGGGCCAGTTCGGCCAAGGCCTCGGCCAGGAGACCGGAAATGGTCCCCGCGTCCATCTGCACCATGCTCGCCGAATCCGTGTCCAGCATCTCTCTCAACACCTGAGCCACCTTGGGATGATTGCGCCCGATATTGAATACCCCGAAACCGGCCAGAAAATCGAGCACCTCGCGGCCCTTTTCATCGACGAGCCGGGCCCCTTTTGCCGAGCAGTAGTTCCGATTAAACCCGATGACCTCCAGCACGCGCACAAATTGCGGATTCACATACTTCCGGTGAAGATCATACGTCTCTCGGCGTCGTGCATCGACGATTGAGGAAATATCCATAAACACCCCTCTCCCCCGCACCAGACCCGGTTGGCCGGGAGTATTCCCTTACGGTATATTTTGCGGGAGTGAGTGTAGAAAAACGGATGTATCTCTGTCAAGGCGATTGAACTGTCCGTCAAGTCCCTCTGGACAACCATGACCGGGCCGGAAAACAAGCCCCTCGCCTATATATCGCCGGCCCCGTAAGCCCTTCCCTTCCAGCGGGCCCCCAATCCCCGCCAAAACCGAATGGCCGAGATCCAGGTCATGGCGAGATAGAGCGTGCCGACGAGGGGAAGGGCGGCGGACCACCCCATGGGCAGGCCGTAGAACCGAAGGGTAGGGAGGTAGCTCGCCATCATGGCGGTCAGGGACAGTGCTGAAAGGATTTTTGCCCCTGTGGAAGGAAATCCAAAACCGACAACAGGAATCCAGAACAATAGGGTCATGGCCAGGGTCAGGAAAAAAAGGAGGGAGACGGAATAGCGAAGCTGATAAAAGGCGGTCCTCGCCACCATGTTCGAGATCTCCCGAAAACCGCCGTAGGCCCGCAGGCTCTTGGCCGAGTGGGTGAGACCGATCCAGGTGTGAGCCCCCAGCGACTTGGCCGCGCCCGCCAGGGCACAGTCGTCAATCAGGGCGTCTCGGATCGGCTCGAAACCGCCCAGTCTGCGCAACAGCGCCGTCTCGAGCAGGATACATCCCCCCGCTGCGGCGGCCACCTTTGACGACAGGGTATTGGAGCGTCGAAACGGATAGAGGAGTTTGAAAAAATAGATGAAGGCCGGCATCAATAACCGCTCCCAGAACCCCTGCATACGGAGTCGGGCCATGAGAGAGATGAACTCCAGTCCTTCGGTTTTCGCCTTTTTGAGGAGGAGTGAAACGATCCCGGGCGCCAGTTCGATATCCGCATCCAACAGGAGAACCCACTCGGAGTGCACCTGTTTCAGGCCCTGTTCCAGGGCCCAGAGCTTTCCGCTCCATCCCTGAGTAGGGGGCTGGCCCTCTATGATGAGGAGGGGAGCGCTCCCGGATTGTCTTGCCGTTCGTGCCGTGTCATCCGTAGATTGATCATCCACCAGGATAATGCGCAGATCCGGCCCCTGGGCCCGGACCCCTCTCAGGGTCCTGTCGATGACCTGGGCCTCGTTTCTGGCCGGGATCAGGACGGTCAGCTCTTGGAGTGGGTCGGCATCTGCGCCGGGGTCCGCATCCAGGACCTCTTTGGTCCGCCACGGTTTCCATGGAAGGAGGAGGATGCTGCACCATATGAACAGGGGGACGAAGGCCAGAACATTCCAGATCATGGCAAGTTATGGTGTGGAAACACGGGGTGCAGATGGATCCAAAACAGACGCATAGACATCGAGATATCTTTGTGCCGACACCTCCCAGGAAAAGTCCGCGCCCATACCGTTTGTCATGAGACGCCCCCATGCATCCGAACGATAATAGACCGCCACGGCCTCCCGGACGGCACCGAAGAGGGCCTGGGCATCGTATGGATAGAATTTGAAACCGTTCCCCTCGCCTGTGGCGGGCGCATAAGACTGAACCGTGTCCTCCAGTCCGCCGGTCCCCCGGACCACCGGCACCGTGCCGTATTTCAAGGCATAGATCTGGGTCAGGCCGCACGGCTCGTAGCGGGAGGGCACCAGCAACATGTCCGCCCCCGCCATAATGCGGTGGGCCAACGCATCATGAAACCCGATATAGACGGCCCCGCGCCCAGGATGGCGCCTGAACCCCTCCTGGATTGACCATTCCACATGTCCGTCACCCGCGCCCAGCACCACCACGCCCACATCCATTTGGAGCAAGGCATCCATAATTGCCAGGAAGAGATCCAGCCCTTTCTGGCTATCGAAGCGCGAAATCATGGCCAAGAGCGGCCTGTTCTCCCGGTTTGAATCCAGTCCCATTTCCTGGATCAGGGCTTGCTTGCACGCCCTCTTGCCCGTCATATCGTCGGGGTCGTAGGTCTGCGCGATGTGGGGATCCTTTCCGGGGTCCCACACCTCGTAATCGGCCCCATTGAGAATGCCATACAGTCGGGCCTGCCGCTGCCTGAGAATCCCGTCCATCCCCATCCCGTATTCCGGCGTCTGGATTTCCCGGGCATAGGTGGGGCTCACCGTGGTGACGGCGTCGGAAAAGACGATACCCGACTTGAGCAGGCTGATCCAGCCGTAATATTCCAGACCCCGGCTGTTGAAAAAATCGTCTCTCGACAGGCCCGTGACGCCGAAACGGTCCTGGGGAAATAGGCCCGGATAGCCGATATTATGAATGGTAAAGACCGACTTGGGCCGATCCGATGATGCGCCTTGACCACGGGCGCCCTTATGGAGGGCCGGGAGAAGACCGGTCTGCCAGTCGTGGCAGTGGATGAGATGCGGGCGCCATTTGATGACCTCGGGCAACCGGCGTGCCGCATGGCAGAAAAATGAAAAGCGCTCCAGGTTGTCGCCGTAATCCCGGCTCCCTTCACCATACAGCTGCGGCCGGTCGAAAAAATCGAGCCGGTCGACGAAATAGACAGGGATTCCCGCATCGGTTGTGGTTTCAAAGAGCCAGGCCTTCAGGGTACCTGCGCCCACGGGGGCATCCACCTGTTCATCGAGAGACTGGATGGGAAACCCCTTCTCCCTTATGCTCCGGTAATAGGGGAGGACCTGCCGCACGTCCACCCCCAACGCTTTTAGGGCCGCGGGCAGAGATCCGGTCACATCGGCGAGGCCCCCTGTCTTGGCATAGGGAGCGGCCTCCGATGAAACGAACAGGATGCGTAGGCTCTTATTGGGCATCGGATGTCAGCGTGCAGCTTTCTCAGCCTTGGCTTTTTCTGCCGACTTTTGATCCCAAACCTTGATGAGGTACTCCTTTTGTTCCTCGAATCGGAGGGCCTGTTCTTCCACCAGGGCTTCTGCATCGTGGATCGACATGTCCCAGCTCTGGCGCACAAAGGAGGCCACCCGCGCGAAATAGAGCGGGGTCATCATGTCCACGAGCTTATGGCGGTTGACGCTCCAGAGGTGAAAGGTAGCGGCCAGCTCATAGAGCAGCTTCACCCACATCTCCGTTGAAAAATGGAAGTGGTCCGAATCCAGTTTGGAGACTTTGGCAATCTGGTCAAAGCAATCCCTACTGAAGACCTGCTCCCACAGGGGTGAAAACTGCTTATAACCGGTCTTGAAGAGGTCGATCATGAGATCCAGATTCACATTGACCGGTTCCGGCTCCAGGGTCCCCTCGTAACCGAAGGTCTCCAGGGCCTCACTCCTTTTGACC